>DXUR01000053.1 GCA_019417795.1 Clostridiales bacterium
GAGCCGGACCCTCTCTTTCATGACTGTTTCCCGGAATGCCGTCTCACTGGGCATTTGGGCACGCTGTTCCAGCGATCTGATCGTGATCAGATCGATTTTCTTTTCCAAAACGGCTTCAAGGTCATTATACAGCGCCCCCAAAGACAGCAGACTGCGGAGGGCGGTACCGCTGGTATCAATCAAGAGGTCAATGTCACTATCCTCGGTAGCGGTTCCCTTGGCGTAGGAGCCAAAGAGGAACACTGCTTTTATACCGTATTTTTTGGCAACAGGCATAACACGGCTTTGAATCTCTTGGACAGTATAGATCACTCAGCATCCCTCCTTTTTCCTTTATTATACCCAACAGGGGCTGCAATGTCTACGTTTTTGTGCAGGAACGCGGGATAGCCTCACTTGACTGCCGGAGTGTCCACCCAGCCGATGGTATAGCCGTTACAGAGAAATAGCTGGACGCAGTACCAATAAGGCTCTCCCATGACCGTTCCTTGCGAAAGACCGATGCCAATCTCGCCATATCTCGTATTGAGCATATTTTTCAGATGCGCCGCGCTTTTTTGCCAGCCATCGACCGCGGCGGCCGGGAGGGATGTATTGGACATCTGCCATTCGCCGATCAACTGGATATTCTCCCCGACATATTTGCAATCTGTGACCGTGGTGTATTTTCTCCCGTCCGGACGTGTGTGGGAATATGCGCCGCTGGCGGCCATTTCATCTGCACGGACCTGTGCCGCCTGCATGAGCTTATCATTGGCAGTCAGGGCAGCGATGCCGTTTTCCTTACGGAGTGCGTTGGTGCGGTCCACGATGTCCTGTTTCATGGCATCCACATCGGCATCATTGGCAGGGACTGCGGGTTCTGGATGCGATTCCGGTTTATCGGGTTCTGCCTTTGCAGGTGCTTCGCCGGTGTAGGGCTTGTTGCTTTCCACCTGCACACAGCCGTTAACGCTGTCCCAATAGACCTCAAATCCCACTGCCTTGCCCATGTCCCGCAGCTTGACGTAGTTGTTGCCGTTAATGACATAGGCTTCCATCTGCACTTCTTTTCCATCTACGACAACGCGATGGTGACTGCGCTCCGCCATGATCCCGGCGGCGACTGCGGCAGAGCCGCCGGTCAGCACTGCGCCGATGAGAAGACCTGTAAGCATGGTGAAAATTTGCTTCTTCATAAAAAGTCCTCCTGTTTTTTGATCTACTCCCTTTTACGATCATAAGGTGACTTTTTCAACAGAAAATTTTAAGATGCCTGAACTGCCTGCACACACCAGCGCTGGCTGGGGTCTCCAGCAACGCAGGTGAAGAGTGTGATCCGGTTATCCGCGGTCGAGGATAAATAACTCCAATCGCTGCTGCTGATTTTGGTCACAGTCTCCACCAGATAGGTGCGGGTACCCATGGATGTGGTATAGGTGATTTTGTCGCCCACATCCAGATCCTTGATGCTGCCGATCACATATTTGGCGCCGCGATTATGACCGCAGACAGCCACATTGCCGTTCCAGACGCTGGTGCCGGTGAAATGTCCCAGCCCCTTTTTCATGCTGGCAGTCGTTTCGCCTTCCCAGAGATAATAGTTTTTGACTCCGATTGCAGGAATGGAGATCTTTCCGACGGCGCCGTTGGAGAGCAGAAAATCCTGTGTCAGCTCTGTGAAAGCGGGCGTCGCAGGAGTAGCTGTGGAGCCGCCCTGCAGAAAACCGGGGATCTCAACAGTTCCGCCGCCGGGAGAAATTTCGTAAATGCCGCCGCCGGATGCGGAGATGCCCTGAAGACCGGGCAGCATGATTTTCTCCATCACGCCGGTCTGGGTGGTGCTGAACTGACCGTATTCCAGTTTGGGGATCTGGTAGTCCACCACATTTTTTCCGCCGTAATTGTAGCGGGAGCTGTAGACATCCTCATAGGAAGAGGAGGGATAGTATTCCGGGGTGCCATCGGTTTCAAAGGAATAATCGGCAGCCTGGGCGCTGACCGCCATCGCAGAAAGCGTGGCAGCCAGAGTCAAAGTCAATGAGAAAAACTTCTTCATACGGGAACCTCCTGTTCTTCTTCAGCGGGAACGGTAAATTCATGCCAGTCATTGTGCTTGCTGGACTGGATCGTGTAAGTATGGTCACTCTGCGGGAAAGAAACGGTAAACTCGCGCCCAGCCAGATGTCTGGCAAGGGATTTTTTCACCTCAACCGCGACGGTATCTCCCGGATTCAGTGCGAGAGAGCCTGCATCGATAGCGGGAACCTCGCTGTCAGGCTCCACACGAAATTTGGCGATCAGCCGGTACTCTCTGGGACTGCTGTCCGGAACATACACATAGACATTTCTGCGGCGGCGCAGCAGGATGAGTACGGCGGCGGTAATACCCGCGCAGAGCAGCAAGGCGGTGAGGATCAGCAGCGGAGCGGAAAGTCTTCCGTTATCCCAGATATATGTTTTCTCGGGGACGATCTCACTCCCGGTATAAACCACGGTATAAGTGATGCTGTCCACACCTTCTGCAGTAACGGTTCCGTGATATTCCGCCGTGGTGACATAGCCTGTGGCAGCCTGATAACTGTTGGAGGCGGAATAGGTAGCGACCGCCTGATACTGGGCAGGAACCAGCGCCTCGCCGACAAGCGCCGTGCCGGTGACCTGCCATTCCACATTGGCAAGGGAGAGCGTTTTTCCGTTTTTGATGGTCGTGGCCGGCACATAAGACATGTCGTTGCGGTCCAGATTGCCGATCACCTTTGTCTCGGTGGTTTTGCTGTATTTGGTGGTGTAGCCGGACGCCTCCGTGGAAAGCGTGGTATGATCCAGCGCCAACTCGCCGGAGAAACCGTCCTTTTCATAGGGCATACTGGGCGAAAGCTCTGCGAGGATCTGCGCAAGGTCATTTTTGGCGGTATTGACTGTGACGGTTTCCGTTACGGATTTGCTTTCCAGATACGGGTGTTCCACCTTGGTGGTATAGGCCCAGGTATAAAGATAGCCGTCGTAGGAAAAGTCCTCTTCCTTCAGCTCATCTGGGTCAACCTCCGGGGAAAGCGTGTAGGTTTTTACAAGCCGCTGCTGGCCGTTCAGGTTTTCCGCTACCAATGAATCGGGAACCTGAGCGGCAAAGGCGCTGACCGTCAGCGACATGGCAAGCAGCAGGCAAAGGGCCAGCTTTGATAAGTTCTTCATGGTGGCCTCTCCTTTTTTACAAATTCTGTTTGATGATTCTGGTGATGATGCCGACGGCGATGCCTCGTTCCTCATCCAGACGGGTAACGGCAAAGCTGACGTCGTCTTTTTTCCCGGGCATTCGCCGGTCATAGCAGGTGTGGGCAACCGCGTTGACACCGTTGTTGAGCCGGATGAACACAACGCCGTGGCGCACATCGGTCACTCTGCCGGCGTATTTGCCCTGCAGGACACATTTATCCAGATTGCTCTGGTTGGCGGCGGACGAAACGCTGCGGATATCTGCTGTGATGGAAATATGGTTGATGTCGCTGCGGTCAATGGTGAGCACACGGACAAGAACACGGTCGCCGACGCTGTAATACTCGCGGGCGTCACCGAACCATGCGGCAGACAGATCGCGGGCGAAAATCGTACACTCCACGCCGAACACTTCCACACGCAGGACTTTTTCCGCAACGCCAATTACGCGCGCCTGTACGATGCGCCCCTCATAGATCATGGGAACACCATCTTCATTGGCGTCCAGATAGAAGGTCTGACGCTTACGGAGCATAGCGGCCTTGCGGCTTGCCACAACGCTGCGGGCGGTGTTATCCAGACCCCGGACGATGAAATCGATCTCCGCGGTGAGCATGGTCGCAAGGATACTGTTCATCCGCTCCATAAACGGCTTGTATTTCGCCCCATACGGAACGGGTCCGGAATAGAGCATCATTTCTTTCAGCGGGATCGCAATGCGATAGCCCTTGTAGTCAATGACAACGATAGTGCGGCCGGAAGGGGTCTGCTCCACGCCGTCCAACGTTCCGGTCAAGATGCGCCCGGTGATATGCGAGGTTTTGATCTCATGCCAGATGACCTCACGGCGTTCTTCTTCCGTTTCGATACGGTCTTTTGCATCAACGGTCAGAATGTAGGAGTCACGGCGTCCGGCAGGTGCGGGAGGCACAGTAGGCTGCGGAGCAGCTTCACCATCTGCGGATTCCGTTTCATCTTCAGCGGGCGGAGCATTTTCCGCATTTCCTTCCAGCAAAAGCGCATCCAGAGCATTTTCGCCGCCGCTGTCAAGGGGTGCCGGAGTGCTGCTGTTCAGCTCCTGCAAAATGCTGTCGTACTCCGGATCCTCAGCCTTTTCATCGGAAACAGGGACAGTCTCTGCGGCATCAGCGGTGTTTTCGGCATCCAGCTCGTTTTCCTCAACATCTGCTGTGCCGCTCACATCGCCGGAGCCGAGATCAACTTCCGGGGGTTCTGCCAGCGGAGTTTCCGTGTTGTCGCTGTCGGCGGCCTCCGCCTGCTGCTCAGAAAGTTCTTTGACGAATTCGGTTTCCATGAACTCTGAGGAGAAATCATCAGGGGGCGGGATCGTTTTTTTCTTGGGCATTAAGTATCCTCCTTTTTCTTCATAATGGATTCTTTGGTTACTGTAACGACTTTTTCTGTCGATGCAGGCTTTTTCTTTTGTACCGGCTTCTTAGCCGCTGCCTGAGATGGCGGCGCCGATGGAGTTTGCTTTTTCTGCGGCTTCCTTGTCTGCCATGCGGGGACATGGGAGGCGGCCTTGCTCGGCCGTAGTTTCTTTGCCTCGGGATGCTTGGAATAATCGTATTTATCTACCTCCAGTACATTTTTGCCACGAATGATGATCAGGGCTTTATCGACGTCCATACGCAGCACCTCGTCCATGGTCATCAGCTTGCGCCGACCGACACCGCTGGTTTCCCGGTATTCAGGCGTGTAATTGGATACACGCCATGTTCCGAGTTGTTTGGCTTTACTGGTAACAGAGATACTGGCCTCGCCGGTCCGGTCGGAAATAAATTCCGCCGTCAGAGCATCCGTACAGCCAAGAAAAAGCTGCACATCGCAGTTGCCCAGAATTTCCTGCCACTGGTTGTAGGGATAGCGGTTCTGAAGACCTGCTAAGTTCTGGAACACACATGACATGGACAGGTTTCTGGAACGAATGACTGAAATTTTTCTCGATAGATCTGGGATCACTCCACAGGCACACAGCTCTTCACCAAGTACATGAACAGGAACCGGAAGCGCCCCACCAGGGCAATGTTCGTCCGCATAGCGAACCAGGCGGATAAACACGAAGGAAAGAAACAGCGAGGAAAGAAAGTCAAATGTGCTGTCCTGATCGCTTGTAATGCAGTAATACGCGCATGGCTGCTTTCCCGGGAGTTCCAAATCGATCTCGTTGTAGGATGTGATGTTGCGAATATCCCGGTTTTGGAAAACCTGCAGTCTGGAGCCGAGCCCGATGATAACGCCGCCGCGCACACCCTCCGACGCCTGCTTGAAAATGCTGTATGGCGCTTTGGCAGGATGCGTGAGGGGAAGAACATCAAAAAGCGCATTCAGTTCCTTTTCGGAACTGGCGGTGAGCAATTGGTACACTTCGCCGATGTTTTGCTTTTTCTTGGGATAGCTGGTGGAAACATAGAGGACCAGCGCCTTGAGCAGATTCATTTCGGCGCTGTCCCAGAAGTGGTCACGTTCTTCGCCCCCTGTGTTTTTGATGATGACATCACAAAAGAGCTGCGCCATTAGTTCCTGATCGCCGATTTCAGCAAGGCAATTCCATGAATCTGAGGCTGACGGCGTGACCAGATTGAACACACGGACGGTGTACCCCTGATCCCGCAAGTACTCGCTGGTCTTTTCGTAAAGTTCGGATTTTGGGTCACAGATCACAAGGCTTGACTTCCGCGCTGCGCATTGGAGAATCATGTTGACGCAAAAGGCTCTTGTCTTCTTGGAACCGCTGGCGCCGTAAACCGCAAGATTCCCGTTAAATCGAGTCTTTGGAGGAATACAAATGACCTGATGATCCAGCTCTCCGAGAATCGTACCGGAATGCTTGCGAATATCCGGGACAAGGTCAAGCACCTCGGTCAACTCCTTGCGGGACATAAAGCCTGCGGTGCCGTAGGTTCCCTTATCGGAATAGACCAGATTGCGCTGCCGGTCGTATTCGCCGCCCTCACTGTAGCCCATTCGCATGACCATGAGGATCAGCAGCGCCAGCGCACCGATGCAGAGGCCGAGCCCATACAGCCCATACGGAAAGTGGAAGGCTGCCGCAAGGCAGGGAAAGAATCCGGCGTCCGGGAATGTGGGAGACGTCCCAAACACGGCGCCGGCCTCCTGCCATGCACGGTAATTGGAAAAAAGCTGCGAGAGGTAGCCGCTCCCGTAGAGCAGCGCCAGCGCAGCGATTGGAATAATGAAAAGCTGAATCAGCTTCTTTTTAGGAATAGAGCACGCTCCTTTCAAACTGTTGAAAATCAATGCTTTGCAGCATCACACGCTGCCCGCAGATCTCCCGCAAGGCTTCTTCTTGGTAATCGAAGCAAATCAATGTCCCCGTCATTCCGTGCAGCTCCAGCGCGGTATCGAAACGCCGGATGCGAGGAAAATCACAGGTGTAGGCGAATAGAACAGGATTCCCCTCGCTGTCAATGGCGTCGTTCTCGACGCGCCAATTTGGTATCCCCTCATGGAGCCCCTCTGCAAGGATCGTATCAAGCGTCCTGCGCTGTTGCGCGTCGCATAAGAGGCGAAGGATCGCTTCGCCATAACGGTCATTGGTCAAATAATAGAAATGCGGAAAGCTGCCATCCAGCAGGAAATAGTTGTGTGCGTCCGGCTGCATCAGGGCAGAAAGCTGTTCCATGGTGGAACCGAACACGATCCCGGAAATCTCCGCGTCGGGCATGACCCCTTCGGTTTGCAGCAGAGCTTTGAATCGCAGTTCGGCCTTATACTCCCATTTCATCTGCGCTTTGGCGGTGTTATAGGTCAAAAAAATACTGCCATTCGTCAGCAGGATACCGGTTGCGCGTGAACTTTTGATTTTCGTCCCTTGCGGGCCAATCTCTTTGATTTCTCTGGAGGTGTAATAGGCGGGGAGAGCCGTACTTTGACTGGCAGCGGAAAAAGGGACCTTTTCCCATGGAAAGGCCGGAATGTCAGCGTTGTGCATGATGGTCAGGATCTCAGCCATCCGGTGAAGCCGGAGCCGCCTGGGAATTTCGCTTTTGAGCTTGTTTGGCTCAGAACTGCCGGTCAGGTAGGCTGAAAACCATTCGGGAGCATCAGCCAACAGCAGCCGTTTGGCTGACGAGGTGAGCCGAAGTCCACGCAGGCCGTCTTTGGAGAAGGTACGCAGCAACCCATCTCGCCGGAGGGCGGTAACGACACTTTCGAGGTATGCGGAGCCACCCGGCAGGCGACTGATTTGCCGGATGGGGTATTCACCGCAGAGGGCGGTCAATGTCAAAAGAAGATAGGGCAGCGTATTTTGAGCTGGCAGCTGCCGGGGCTTTCGAGGCATAAACCGTGCTGCCTCCTTGTACGATATTTTACCGTAGGGCTTTATAGCTTGGGTAATTTTGCGGTTGGAGCGCCTTGAAAAAACGCAGTATTTTCAGCGCTTTCAGGGCGCTTTTTGTACCTTGGAAAATAAGCGCCCATAAAAGGTCAAAAATCCGATATGCTTTTTACGCCATTCTGGCGCTCTGCAAGCCAGGCTGGAAACTGCGTGCTGTCCATGAGAAAAAGCCGTGTGCAATCCTCTTCGCCCAACTCCGTGGTGTTGTAGGCGTCGCACAGCAGCCCATTGTCATCCGTCAAGATGAAGGAGGCCGCAACATCCAGAAACTGCTTCAGTTCCAGATTGTCATAATCGCGGATACGGCGCTCTGGCAGCTCCTGCGCATAGATATGGGAAAAGCAGACCACACAATGCTGAAATTGCGGCATGGTGTGGTGGGCGGCGTAATCGGAGAGCGCGGAGGTAAACGGATCCAACAGGAACTCCGTGCTTTGGCGCTGCCTGCGCTTTGGCAGAAGGCACGGGAGCTTGATCTCCAGAATGCCGCCATTTTCGCTGATCTCAATACCCTGCATGGTTTCAGCAGAACGCAGATATTCCTCTTTTTTGATGCTGGTAGTGGCATAGATCAGGTGGCGCAGCCGGCAGGTGATCCGCTCGGCCCGCAGCGCCGCATCCGTGGACAGCACCTCGTAGTTGTCGGGATAACGCTGAATATCCGTCGTGTTCATGGCATAGAGCGCATTGTTCAGCCGTTCGATCTCAGCCAGAATAGATGTAATTCTTTGTGATATAATGGCCCTGTTCAAGAAAAAACTCCTTATTCGATTTGATAATACTGCACTTCGCCGCCCGAAGAGACGGTACAGTATCCGCTGGTGTTTGGTGTGCGGATCTCGGCGATCTGCTCCGGCTGCTCAATCAGAACGATGTATTTGGGCGGAACCTCTTTTACTGTGGAGAGCATTTGGTTGATAAGCTGCTCTTTACCCGGCTCCGCGTAAATGATTTCGTAAACTTCACCATCCGCAAAAAATATGATTTTTGCGGGGTACTCGCTGACAGAGTGATATTCTACCTGCTCCATAAAGTCGGTAAGAACCCAAATGGCCTTTGAAAGCCCGTAATCGATCCCCGCCTCCGCATCAGCGGGAATGCGGTAATACTCGCCTCGCTGCACAATGCGGCCCTGCTTTTGCAGGTAGGACAGCAGATTCCGGATTTTGCTTTCCTTGTGCGGATAGAGCTTCAAAAGCTGCATCTCCGTCAGAGCGCGGTACATGGAAACATCCCGCAGGATGCCGGCGGCTTCCTGCCCATAGATCTGTTCCCTCGTTTTCATTGAAACATCTCCTCATTATGCGTATTGAAGCCGTATAATCGCCGTATTGCTGTTGGTCGTGGAGCGTTATACGTCTTAAATGCGTATTGTGTACGGATTAGCATGGATGCTGCTTTGGCGCAGCACGCTGAGCAAGCTCGGCCAGCTCCCGGCGATCCGTGGTGATCAATTCCTTTTCCATTTGACTGCACTTGATCTCCACGGCAATATTATTGTTATTTGTGCTGATGAGAGCGCTGCCGCGTTCAAAGTGCGTAATTTCCATCAACTCAGCTTCAGACAGATGCAGAACGCCCTGAACGCGCTGGGCTTCTTCCTCCTCCAGATTCAGCAGGATCTTCGTTTTACTGTTGTTGATGATGCCCTTGCCGTATTTACCGTCGTCCAGCGCAAAAAAGTCATTGAGGTCCTGTGTGGCGCAGACAAGGCTGCCGCCATAGCCGCGGATCGTCTTGGCAAGCTCCAGAACGGATTCGGCGGCCTGCCGGTTGCTGCTGGCGCCGATGAGCTGCCAGCACTCGTCCACGAAGATGGCTTTTTCCGCCGTGCGGTTCTCTTTGGCCTTGTCCCATACAAAGTCGAGAGCAACAAACATCCCCACCGTCAGCAGATCACCGGTCAGCTCAGAAATATCAAGGACGATGTACTTGTTGTCCAGCGCCACATTGGTTTGCTGATTGAAAGAGCGGGCAGAGCCGTTGACCAGCCGATTCAGGATGTTGGCAAGGCGCTTTGTTTCCGGAGAGGCGGCGAGAATTTCATACAGGTCGCCCAGGATCGGCATTTCTTTATAGCACCCTGGATTTTTCGGCTGTTCCAGAGAAGCATTGTCATGTGTGATGCCCTTTGTCCCGTAGGTACAGATCATGGCATCATCCAGAAGCTGCCGCTCCTTGTGGGACATGTCCGGAATTAAGAGACTGAAAAACGTGTGCAGCCGCTGAATTTTGGCTGCCAGCAGAGATTTTTCCGTGCCGGGGCCATCCAGCAGATCGTCCACGGACTTATCTGCCTTGCGGATCTCCATGATGTTGATGCAGTTTTGAGAAGCCGGAGATATGGAGATAAACTGTCCGCCGATGTTGGAACAGGCCCGGTGAAACTCATGCCCTTTGAGCGGCGCGATGATAAAGACCTGAATTCCCTTGCGGCGCATGCGCAGAGCCATCAGCTGAAGCGTAAAGGTTTTTCCGGCTCCGCTGGTTCCGAGAATGGCGATATTGGCATTCTTGTAGACGCGGGAATCGAAGATGTCCACGATGATGAGAGAATTATTGTGTTTATTGACGCCGAGAAGAATACCGTTGTCATCGCACATCTCATAGCTGGTGAAGGGATAGCAGCTGGCAGCTCCCGTTGTCAGAACATTACGCTTAGACCGCTCATAGAGCTGGCGCTCCAGAGAAACCAGAGGAAGAGAGGATAAAAAAGCCTGCTCCTGACAAAAGGAACAGGTCTGCACATCCATATCCTGCGAGAGCAGGAGCTTTTTCATTTCTGCGACCTTCCATTCAAGGTCATCCACGCTGCCGGCTGTGACGGTGATAAGCAGGTTCAGATAATAAAAATCCTCATTGTTGGAAAGACCGTCTTTTAGAAAATAGCCGCTGCGGATCGCACCGTCGAGGTCGTCAAAATCCGTGTTGGTGTCGCTGGTTTCCTTAATTTTGCTGCGGTTGATACGGAGCTGCTGCCCCAGCTTTCTGACCATGCGATCCTTTGGCTGCCGCGTCAGAAAGACGTCCAGATCGATCCCGTCGCCGGCGTTGACCAAAAGGCTGAGCCAGCCGGCGGGAACGCGCGCTTTATAACCATCTGATGGGACAAGAAGATAGGCATAATACAGCCCATCTACACAGAGGTAGTTTCCATGGGTAAGGTCGATGCTGTCAGGGGCATAGAACTCGTTGACGGGAATAGTGTTGATGTCCCGCCCGGCGGCCATGTAGTCCGCCAGAACGGACTTCACCCGCTGATAGAACGGCTCACTGCTGGCCCTGCGACAAAGAATGTTATAAAGGATCTCTGCCGTGGCATCGTCCTCGTTCTCAGGAGAAATGACCTCGTTGCCGCATTGCCGCAGATAATTTGATGCCGTGCGTGCGGCCGTTTGCAGAGAAGCGATTGCATCCTCTTCCTCATGGCCGCGTTTGGTGCCCGGCAACGGCTCATACTCGAAAACAAGGAAAAAGCGCCTTGTGATTGCCTCACGGGAGCCAAGCTGCCGAATGAGCTTCAGGTAGTCTTCCTGCAGGACACGGCAGCGCGGATCCTGCTCATGCTCCAGCTCCCTGCGGACGGTATCCAGGTGCCGGTTAATGTCCGCACGCTTTGTCAATGCCTTGAATTGCACCTTGACCGGGGCAATTTTCAGATAGGAAATGAAGGAGTAAATGATGCTGCGCTGCTCTCTCGCGCTGCGCAGCAGGAAGTTGACGGGAACCACCTCTACAACCTTGACATAGCGGTGATCTCTTGTATAAATGACGCCGTGCTCAATCTTCTCGATAGGGATATAGTCCGCCAGAGCATTGAGCGGCTGAACGGCTTCTTCCTCCTGCAAGAAGGTCTTGAACTGCGTCACGCTGCGCTGCTTCAGATCAACAGAAAATCGGCTGCGGCTTTTGGGGAGCGGAGGGTCTTCTGCTTCGCAGTCGCTTTTCCGCTGCTGCGCCCAGCTGGGCAACAGTGTTTTTTTGTTTTTGCCACCCTGCGTCCCGTCGCGTGAAAGGATTCTGCGGTTGTGCAGAAAGCAAAAGAACAGGCGGATAAAAGCGGACAGGCTCATGCCGGATACGCCGATCAAAGCGAGAAGCACCAGCGGAAGAGCTGTCAGGCATAAAATCACAACGCGGACGGTGAGGGAAAACGGAAGGCGCAGAACCGGTACGCCGACCGCGAGGCCAAGGATGACCGCCTCAATCGTATTGCGGGTTTTCAAAAGCCCACCAAACAGCGTCCCGCCCTCCATAAAGTTTGGCGGAATTATGTAAACTTCGAATTCTTCCGGTTTCATAGACAGCCTCCCTTACATCCGGTCTTTCCGCTTCGGCGGATCGGGCATTTTTTTGACGATCTCCTTGTGATAGTCGATCTCGCCGTCTGGTGCGGTAAAGGGTGTCTTTATCACGGTGTCGGCGGCATACTGCTTGTACCATTGGACGCCATCGGCAGAGAAGACCTTTTGGTGTTCACCGTCCGGCGCCGCGTATTGCCCGGTATGGTACATTCCAAAGGAAATGCCCTCCGGATGCTCTGGAGAATACTCTGTGCCGGTGATACGCCCGCCGCCGATCTCAATATCGGAATAGGATATTTGCGGGGCGGCATCCCCCTGAGCGGTAATGCCCATATAGGAGGACAGCGCCTGTGACGCAAACTCTCCGGTGATGGAGCCGGTAGAGTGCAGGTCTCCGGCTGCGACCATAC
>DXUR01000530.1 GCA_019417795.1 Clostridiales bacterium
ATTCCAGCCTGACCGTCAGCGTGGGGCAGCACGTCTACAAGGGCCAGCAGGTGGCCCGGGCCGGCTCCACCGGCAATTCCACCGGCAACCACTGCCACTTTGAGGTGCGGTACAACGGCGTGGCGAAAAACCCGTTGAACTACCTGCCGTAACAAACTGCATTCCAGAAAAGGGAGGACTTTTGTCCTCCCTTTTTCTTGTGTTCCGGGAGCTTTTATGCTATGATATTTTAGTTAAGTTATGTGCTTTTTCTCCCGGCTTCAAGTGGATGAACGCATGAAGCCGGGACTCTGAAAGGAGTGCGAAATATGAAGTCCCTGAAGGTTTTAATGCTCAACGGCAGTCCCCATGCCAACGGCAACACCGCCGTGGCCCTGCGGGAAATGGAAGCGATTTTCAAGGAGAATGACGTCGATGTGGAAACGGTGGTTCTGGGAAACCGGGACATCCGGGGCTGCGTGGCCTGCGGCTCCTGTGCCAAGACCGGCAAGTGCGTCTTTGACGATGGAGTAAACGAGTTGGCCCCCAAGCTTCAGGAGGCCGACGGTCTGGTGATTGCCAGTCCGGTGTATTACGCCTCCGCCAACGCCACGCTGATTGCCTGTCTGGACCGGCTGTTTCACAGCACATCCTTTGATAAGACCATGAAGGTTGGTGCCAGCGTAGCCTGCGCCCGGCGGGGCGGCTGCTCCGCCACCTTTGATGAGTTGAACAAGTATTTCACCATCTCCGGGATGCCTGTGGCCTCCAGCCAATACTGGAACAGTATTCACGGCCGGACGCCCGGTGAAGCGGCGCAGGACGGCGAGGGGCTTCAGACCATGCGGACTCTGGCCCGGAACATGACATTCCTGATGCGCAGCATCGCGCTGGGCAAGGAGCAGTTCGGTCTCCCGGAAAAGGAAGAGCGGATCGCCACTCATTTTATCAGATAACTTTAGGAGGATATACCATTTGAAGCGTGAAAATGTACTGGTGTCCGAGGACGCGCTGGCGCGTCAGCGGGAGTTTGAAGCAAAGATCAAGGAGATGTTCACCTCCCGGGAAGCCCATCCTGTGGCCTGCGTGGACACCTTCGGCTGTCAGCAGAACGTAGCGGACGGCCAGAAACTGATGGGTATGCTGGCCGACAGCGGCTTCACCTTTACAGAGGACCCAAAGGAGGCAGATCTGGTGATCCTGAACACCTGCGCCGTCCGGGAGCACGCGGAGCAGCGGGTCTTCGGCAATCTGGGCATTCTCACCCACACGAAAAAGGAAAACCCGGAGCAGGTGATCTGCCTGTGCGGCTGCATGGCGCAGGAGGAGCGGGTCTCTCAGCGGGTGAAGGAATCCTACCGTCATGTGGATCTGGTGTTCGGCCCCCATGCCCTGTGGAAGTTCCCGGAGCTTTTGTGGCAGGTCTATGAGACCCGGAAGCGGGTCTTCGCCGTGGACAATGAGGACGGCACCATTGCCGAGGGCATCCCTGTGGTGCGGGAAAAGGGCGTGAAGGCATGGGTCAGCATCATGTACGGCTGCAACAATTTCTGTTCCTACTGCATCGTGCCCTATGTCCGGGGCCGGGAGCGCAGCCGTGATCCCCAGTGCGTTTTGCAGGAGGTCCGGGAGCTGGTGGAGGCCGGGTACAAGGACATTACCCTCCTGGGCCAGAACGTCAACTCCTACGGCAACGACCTGGGGCTGGATTACCACTTTCCGGATCTGCTGGAGGACATCGACAAGATCCCCGGCGAGTACCTGATCCGCTTTATGTCCAGCCATCCCAAGGACGCCACCAACCACCTCTTTGATGTGATGGCCAAGTGTTCCCATGTGGCAAAGCAGCTCCATCTCCCCTTCCAGTCCGGCAATGACCGGGTGCTGAAGGAGATGAACCGCCGTTACACCCGGGAACAGTACCTGGCGGAGATCAACTATGCCAAAAAGGTGATGCCCGGTCTGGTGCTGACCTCCGACGTCATCATCGGTTTCCCCGGTGAGACGGAGGCAGAAGCCATGGACACCGTTTCTCTGGTGGAGGAAGTGGGCTTCGACGCTTTGTTTACGTTTATCTACTCCCCCCGTCCCGGCACAAAGGCGGCAGCCATGCCGGACCCCGCCACTCGTACCGAAAAGCAGAAGTGGTTCGATAAGCTCCTGGAAGTCCAGAATGCCAATTCCGCCAAGCTTCACGCCGCCTATGTGGGCAAGACCGTCCGGGTGCTGGTGGACGGCGAGAGTGACGATGAGAACTTCCTCCTTGCCTCCCGCACTGAGGGCAACCGGCTGGTGCGGCTGAAGGGTGACAAGAGTCTGATCGGCAGCTTTATTGACGTAAAGATAACGGACAGCAACACCTGGGCGCTGTACGGCGAGCCGGTGTAACATTCCCTAAATAGGCTTTGCCTATTGGAATATACCCCCCATTCTCTTTTCCTCTTGTGGAAAAGAGAATGCGCCGTATACGGTGGAAGAGAAAAGACGCTTTTGTCCAAACTTGCAGCAAGCGCAAGTTTGGGGAATGCGGTTCTCAACTGTTCTGTCCAAAGACTTATCAGTCCCTGCGTAGCACGGGCAGGGTGCGGAGCTTATCAAGTCTTGTACGCCGTGCTGATAGTCACATGAAGCCTCTGGGTGCAAATAGGACACCCTCTGCTTCTCTTTCCGCTGCCGCTCCTGCTCATTTGCAGAGCAGGGTAGTGCGTAGCGAAGCGGAACGCACGGGAGTAGAAATACGCCGATTCAGTTTTGCACCTCGTTGTGCGACGGGCTTTTTGGTGCGGGGATGCAGTTCTGGGTGGAGCAGATATAGCGCAGCTGGTAGGAGACTTCCGGATTTAGTCGGCAGTGCGTGGCGGCCAGCCCCCGTTTTGGGTGATTTGACACGGAGGTGTCAAATCATCCCTCAGCGTCTTTTCTTTTGACCATGAATGGCCGTTTTCTTTTCCACAAGAGGAAAAGAAAATGGGGATTCAATCTTGCATGGTATCGCCATGCTTTCCCGTGCCGCAAGGCGGCACACCCTTATACGATCTGATATCATAGAATAGAAACATTTGCTGAAAGATAAAGAAAGAGGTATTTTTATGGCGGAACTGACCCCCATGATGAAGCAATATCTGGAA
>DXUR01000531.1 GCA_019417795.1 Clostridiales bacterium
CTACTTCATCGTTGGTATTGGCGGTCTGCTCAACGTACTCGATGCCCTTAGTATCCAGATAGGCCTTGGCGTCGGCAATGGGCTTGGCAGAGTTGGGTTCAGACAGGGAGTACAGCAGGCCCACCTTTGCGACAGAGGGATTCTGGGCGAACATCATATCCATGATGAAATCGGTATTCAGGGCGTCGCTGGTGCCGGTGACATAGCCGATCCCGGTCAGCTTGGCAGTCTCCGGGTCGGAGACTGCGGCGTAGACCACAGGGGTCTTGGTCTCCTCGGCGGAGAGGGCGGCAATCTGAGCAGCGGTGGTGGCGATGGGGATGATGGCATCCACACCGTCGGTAATGGCCTGATCGCTCAACTGCTTGAGAATGGTCTGGTCGCCCTGACCGGAGGTGACCTCGTATTCGATCTTCACATTCTTATCGGCGGAGATCTGATCCAGCTCCGCGGTGACGGCGTTGGCAATCTCGTCCAGAGAGGCGTGGTCCAGCTGCTTGATGACGGCGACCTTGTAGGTCTTGGCATCGGTTTCAGTGGGCGCGGCGGTGTTCTGGTCGGCAGAGCTGTCGGCGGGGGATTCGGCCTTGCTGCCGCAGGCGGCCAGAGACAGGGTCATGGCACAGGCAAGAGTCAGGGTCAGGAGCTTCTTCATCATGTTGTTCTTCATTTTGGGTTCCTCCAAAAATATAAAATGTTTGAGTGGCAGATGACCGTTTTGGCTGTGCCGGGGCCAAACGGAAATAAAAAACAGCCTTCGCCCCACTCATGGGACAAAAGCTGATGCTTCTGCGATACCACCCAAATTGACGTTTACACGTCCGCTCGCTTACGCGTACCATCATACGCGCCCCGATGGATAACGGGTGGGATTCCCGTCGGTCTCTACTTGGTTTCCCGTTCGGACCGCCCTCCGAAGTCCATTCGCCAGCCGACTCCCGCTCCGATCTCACCGCCCGGAACTCTCTGAAAGGTCATCTTGACTGGGTACTGCTCTCCGTCATAGGTTTGCTGTGATTTCCTTGTTGTGCCGTATTATAGGCGTGGAGATTCGGAATGTCAACCCCTTTATCCAAATTTGATGAAGCTGCCAAGAAAGGGCGGATATTTGTCTGGATATCAGTCCGTTCTTACAAAAAATGGGACGAAAAGGTTTTGGTTTTCCACGGTAAGCCCATATAAAAAGCATCAGCCCCCGCTTGTTCCAACGACAAGCGGGGGCTACTTCTGCTGAATTTCTTTCAATACGGTTACCTCTACTTCCATCTATCTGCCGTTGAGAGCTGAAACACTGCCTGCCAATCCATGAAGCACCGTGCGTACAGAATTCATGTCTCACGCGATCCCATAAATGATGTGCTTCGTATTTGACCTTCCGGTAACGCTCTCCGGCGAAGAAAGAGGGTTTCCCATCGAGGGTTTTCTCTCCCTCTTTGTGTCTATAATATATAATGATACTGGTGATAAGTCAATAGCTTTTGTGCAATTTCAACGTTTTTGACAAAAAGATCTGCGGTGGACAAGCAGGTCGCACAAAGGTGGACCTATCCGCCGAAGGCCGCCAGCAGAGCGGACAGGGAAAGGCCCTCCGTCTGCCAGAACTGTTCCAGCAGCGTGTCCAGATTGTCCCCGTTATGCTCAATCTCACGGCTGAACAGCCGCAGGGCCTCCGGCAGTCCTACGAAACGGGAGAGGCGGTCTGTCACCAACACCCCCAGCGCGCAGAACTGCGCCCGCCCCAGCAGGTCTCCATCGTTGACGGCCTTCAGCAGATACCGGAAGGCGAAGTACACGGCGATGCGTTCCAGCTTTTCCGGGTCTTGGGGAGCGAAGCCGGGCAATTCCGGCGCTTGCTCCCATTGCTTCAGCAGCGCAAGCCAGTCCGGTTCCAGAATTTCCAGATCCTGTAAGCACCGGCAGGCGGCAGCTTCCCAAGAGCCGGAACCGGCATTGGTTTCCGCAGAAATCGCCAAAGATCCCGTGCAGAAGGCGGCCAGCTCCGCCATGTTTTCGCTGTCCAATAGCTGTTGGGCCTCCCCGGTGATGAGCAGGAAGTCCCGCAGACGGGCCTTTAAGGAACGGCTCCGGTCCCGCAAGAGATCCAGCAGGCGGTCCCGCAGAGGGACCAGCCAATCCAGCCATTCGTCCCCGTCCTCCGTGGGCTGGTTATCCTGACGTTCCGAGAAGGTCAGAGGGTCACGGGTGCCCAGCAGCAGTTCATTGGCCTTGGGACAGGCGGCAGACAGAGTGATCTCCTGAAAGGGACCGTAGTCCTCAATAAAACGGGGATGCTCCCGGCAGGTGACGGAGGTGGCCTCCGGCCCCAAGGCACAGTGGATGTCGCAGAGGTTTTCCTGATTCAGAAAGGGACAGCGGCGGCCGTCCAGCGGAAAGCAGACGTCCTCGCCGTCAAACTGCATGGCAGCCCGGAGCTTCTCGCCCAGAGGGCCGGGTTCTGTCTGATATCGCCCGGCGGTGTCTTCGTCGATGACCACCTCCCAGCCGATGCAGCAGCTGTGGGGACAGTCTCCCGCCAGACAGGCAAATTGATCAAAATAATCCGGAATACGAACCAGCATGGAAATTCCTCCTGAATCTGGCAGGAAATTTCAAACAAAAAGTTGCAAACGCAACAGATTTTATGAGCCTATTATACGATACTAAGGGCGGAAAAACAAGCCTGCATAGCTGAGGAAAAAGGAGATACCCTATATGGTACGGAGAGTGATCGAGATCGACCGGGACAAATGCAACGGCTGCGGCGCCTGCGCCGATGCCTGTCAGGAGGGGGCCATCGGCATGGTGGACGGCAAGGCTGTGCTCCTGCGGGATGACTACTGCGACGGACTGGGCAACTGCCTGCCCCACTGTCCCGCCAACGCAATTACCTTTGTGGAGCGGGAGGCCGCCGCATTTGATGAAAAGGCCGTTGCCGCCGCACAACTGATGAAAAAGGCGGCGTCCCTGAAGGGCAGCGCTCCCGTCACCCGTAGCGGCTGTTCCGGCAGCGCACCCTTACAGATGGGCTGCCCCGGCAGTCAGGCAGACACACTGCATCAGGGAACGGACACGGCTGCCCCCATGCGGTCTGCCCCGGCCTCCCGGCT
>DXUR01000532.1 GCA_019417795.1 Clostridiales bacterium
GCTCCACCCGGCGACGTACCCAAAGGAATAGTCCGACGTATCAAGCCCGTAATGCTGGCAGACGGTATAAGCCACGCTTTCCGCCTGTACCTCGCGGGTGCGGCGGTCAAGTCGTTCCGGGTCGTCTATGCCTGTATCGTGCAGCGTCGCATGGGCGATTTCATGGATTGCCGTTTTGATGTTCTGTAATTCGCTCATGCCCTCATTGATAGCAATGCGCTGTTCTTCGTAATTGCAGCGTCCTTTGATACCGTCGCCCAACGCTTCAAAGGCAATCGGGAAAGGAGAGGTCTTTTCAAGGGCTGCGAAAAAATCCCTGTACTGTTCCACGTCGCCCGTCAGCTCGTCGGCAAGGGTAGGAAGTTCCTTGCCCTCGGTCTGTGCCACATCATAGACGCATACGACTTTGAATTTCGGGATAACGATTTCGGTTTCCTCGGTAACAGGTTTCCCGTCCTTATCGAAAACAGGCTTTTGGGTGTCCGGGTCGATTTTTTCCACCTGTTTCTTAACGGTAAACGGGGACGGCGCAAGTATCTTGATAGCTTTTTCTCCCGGCTTTACATGGCGGTCAAATTCCTTTTCCCATTGTTTATAGCCTTTCACAAGATTGCCGCCCTGCATGGCGATAAGGATTGTATTGTTAAGGCTGTAATCATGGAATTTTGACATAGTACGCAGATAGTCGGCGTAACGGTCGCTTTCATACAGTCCTAAAATCCCCTGTTCCAGTCGGTCGGTAATCTCTTTCATCTTGTCAGCGGGCTTTTCAGAAGATAGGATAATCGGGAGAACCGGGGGCTGCTCTGTGGCGGCGGTTTGTATGGCTGCGGAAGCGTCAAGGTCTGCCTGTTCCTTTTCCTGTACTGGCGGCTGCGGCGTTACCCGGTATTCCTCCGGCACGTCGCGCCCGTCATACCATTCTGTAAAGGTATTACGGTTATTGTAGATATAGCCCTGCTCGGTAAATCTGCCCCCGTCATTGATAGCAGCGTCCCGCCCGTATTCCTCATACATGAAATATTTTTTTGCTTCTTCGGGCAGCTCCAACTCGTCCAGTTCTTCAATCAGATAATGCCCGTAATCTTCCTCACTCTGTACGGACGGATAAAGCCAGTAACAGTCAAGGTTTTGTGCAAGGTTGATAATGTCCTGCAAGTCCCTTGTATGGTCGCCGTATGCCATAGCTGCAACAAATTTTTCCCTGTCGTCGTCAAACTGCATTTTCAAAAGTTCGCTCAAATAGTTCAGCTCGTCAAGGCTTTCAAGCTCGGTCAATTTTCCTGCCAGTCCCGCAATAGAGGACTGGTATTCTGTGATATGCAGCTCCCCGTAGTTTTTGCCGTCTATGCCGATACGGTCAAAGACTTCTTTCAAATGCTCGGCAGTCGTGGGGAATGATACCCATTCGCCCGCAGGTCTGCCCTCGGTGTACTTTCCAAGATTAGAAAGATACCCGCTTAAAATCGGTTGTTCCATGTGTTCGCTCCTTTCTTTCTCAATCATGCGGTGCATAAGCTCGTAGTCCTCCATGCTCATGCTCCCGTCAAATAGATAGGGGTCGGGTTCTTCGCCGTCCCGGTAGGCTTTTTCAGAGAAAGGCAGCCCCGCAGCGTGGGCGGCGGCTCTTGCTTCCTCGATAAGCTCCGGCGGCAGCCTGTCGTCGTGGGCTTCGATAAATTCCCCGATATTGCTATATCCGTTTTCGTAGTGGCGGCGCACCCCGGCGGTCAGCTCGTCAAGGTTCCTATCCTCGCCAAGATAGCCGGAGTAATAGCCGTTTACCACAACGGCGGCAGGGTCAGCCTGTTTGATTTCTTCCATGCGGCTTCTGTCCTCCGGGTAGAGAATATCGCTCATTTCAAGGTGGAAATATTCTGCGTTCCAAGAGCGTCCCGTTTTCCAAAACGCCACCCAAGCGATACCGTCCCTTAATTCTTCTTGATAGTCCTTTACGGTGTCCCGTAAACTTGCCATGTGTAACCTCCTTTCTTCGGTTTCAGAGGGTAAAACCCTCCATAAAACAGAGGGTTTGGGAAACTTCCCAACAAGCAAAAATCCCCGCCGTTCTCGGTAGAGAAAGCAGGGATTTTACGGAAAAGGGTACTCTTTTCCTATGCTTGCTATTCAGTTATTTTTTCTTCGGAAGCTCCACCCGGTAGTTGACATATTTCCCGCCCGTATCAGCCAATACGATAGTTCCGTCGTAGGTTTTGCCCGTCTTTGGGGAATAGAGCTTTTTCACATTTACCTTGCCGGATTTTAAGAGTGCAGCGGCAATCTTCGGGGTAAAGGTTACTTTTCGTTCTTCAAAGAAACGGTCATTTTTCCACATGGTAAAGATACATTCTTTGTTGCTGCAATAGTAGTTTTTCTTTCCCTCATAGACAGGAGAACCGCAGCGGGGGCAGCTTCCCAACGCTTCCCGTTCCGGCTTGAACATCTGCGCTTTATCATCAGAAAGAAACGGATAGGTCTTTACCAGTTCCCGCGCCATATCCTCGATACCCTCCATAAATGCGGCGGGGTCTGCCTTGCCTTTTGCAATCTGCGTCAGATTGTTTTCCCATTCTGCGGTAAGCTGCGGGCTTGTCAAGGTGTCCGGCAGGACGCACACAAGGTTGATACCGTCTTTTGTGGGAAGTAGCTGCTTGCCTTTTCGTTCCACAAAGCCGCCCTTTACCAGTTTTTCAATGACAGCGGCGCGGGTGGCGGGAGTTCCAAGCCCTTTGCGTTCTGCGTCCGGGTCGGTGTCCTCACTTCCGGCGCGTTCCATAGCAGAAAGGAGCGACGCTTCGTTGTGGGGCTTTGGCGGTGTTGTGTCATGCTCCGTTACCGTTGCAGCCGGATTGTCAAAGGTTTGTCCCTCGGTAAACGGCGGCAGGGTCTTTTCTGTGTCGCTGTCTGCGTCGTCCGTTTCGGGCTTGTTCTTTAAGGCTGCCCTGTATTTTCGGTCAATCTCTTTCCACCCGTCGAACAGTACCGTTTTTCCCCTTGCGGTAAAGGACTGTCCGGCACATTCAAAGATTGCCGTAACCGCTTCAAAGGTATGCGGTGCAGCGGTCGCCATAAGTAGACGCGTCCCGGCAAGGGTAAGGATATTCC
>DXUR01000533.1 GCA_019417795.1 Clostridiales bacterium
GATACTTGTATTGTATGTGCAATCGACCGGGATTGTAATAACCTGAAAGTGCAGTGGACTTATAAATACTAATCGTTCAGAAATACTTTAACTTCCTGCTTTCCGTCAATCGTTGTCACAGCAGTAATGGCATCCGGGCGGAAGGAGTCTCCCGGATAATGCATTTCCAATTTCAGATTGACTTTTTTCCCAGCTTCCACTTCCTGTGCCAGTTTATTCTCAAAATTTTTGAATTCGTTCCGATTTAGTCCAGAATCCTGCGGAATGAGATTTTCCAAATCGTTTGCCCCATCAAAGCGATCTGCAATTGCATGACCTCGATCATCGGTACTTTTTTCATATCCCTTTCCAATGTCATGGATGCTGTCTTTAATTTGCAGACGACCATCATGCTCTTTCAGATGCAGGTCTCCCTCGGCTGTAAACAGCCTTCCAAGGTGATCGGTAGTGTACTCATATCCGTTTCTTTTATACTCTGCATCCGTCAAAAGATCCTGCTCCATACGGTACGGCATTCCATCATCGTTATTTTTGTATTCCAGCTCTTTTTCTAGCTCTGCAAATGACTTTTCCGTAGCAGCATCCAGTTTTTCTTCTGCCTTTTCTGTCACGCCTTTCTGTAGACGCTCAAATGACTGTTTGACGACATCATCCAACCCAATGTGCATTTTTGCTTCCATCGGTTCCGTTTCTGAGATTTCTCGCCTCACAGCACACGACCTCCCTGCTGTTCAAAATTCGTCCTTAGATTATCTACAGCCTTTGCATCCGGGTTCAGGCTCATGCCCATGCTTATCACGCTATTTAGCACCCAGTCTGCAGCAGCAGCTTTCAGGCCGTACTGTCCCTGCAGCTGTTCCAGAAATTCTTTACGGGGTGTGAGCGATTTTTTAGCTGCGGCACAGTAATCAACGACTGTACCGATCCCACCAAAGAAATCGAACACAGCTTTCCGAGTCTTAGCCACATCCAGTTCTCCGCCTGCAAAGACCCGTTCCAGGTAGCGGTCGTCCTCCGGCTTCAGCACAGTCTCATGGCGTTTCAGCCAGAGCTTCAGCTGCTCCATCTCCGAAATGCTCAGCGGTTCCAGCTCTTTGCCCACTGCCAGTTGTCCAAATACAAACTCTGCGTTGATTTCATGCGGCATTTTTGAAGGCTTGTGGTAAACAGCATTTTCCGGCATGGGATACGCCTCAATCTTGCAGAGCACCGCCTCCGGCCACTCGTTCTGGTAAACGGCAGCCACACCAAGCGGCAGCTTGGACAATTCGTCGATCTGTGCCTCCTTCAGGGCGGCAGACTTGCCTACCAGCTTGCGATCTTCTTCGTCCGGCAGGCGCAGAATAATTTTGGTGTTCGTGTTGCGGATGACCGACATATCCAGCAGTCCGGGTGCCTGGTCTGCAATGATAAACCCCTCACCATAAGTACGCATTTCCGCAATAGCATTTGCCAGCATTTCCACCGACTTGCCCTGCAAATTTGCACCTTCCTGTGATTGCTCTGCCGAGGTCTTGCGCAGCAGGTTGTGCGCTTCTTCCAGCACTGTGACATGGCGAAGCCTGCTGTTCATCCCGCTGCTGCACATCCGGTATTCCTGTAACTTCATCACCAAGATGCCCATCAGCAGCGATTTCGTTTCCATAGAGCCCACACGGCTCAAATCTACGATCACATTCTGATCGAACATTTCAGCATCGCTCAGCGCATCTTCTGCGCAAAGCACACTTCCATAAATACCGTTTGTCAGAGACTTTACGCGGGTGCACAATGCGCCCACATAATCGCTTTGGGTATCCTTGGAATAATGCGACTCTTCAATGACACCCGGCAGAATATCCAGCAGGTCAAAGAAGGTTGGGAAAATTCCCTTCTCGCTCTCCGAATTGCGCAGATCCCAGCCTACTTTCTGATAGCTGCGCTCAATAGCATCCTTCAGCACCGCTGGCATGGCTGCATACATCGGCCAGCAGGCGTTGAATATCTCCACCAGACGGTCAATATGTTCCAGAATATGGATATTCTCAGGGAATGCAAAGGGGTTCATGCGCAGCAGCGGCGTTTCTCTGGGGTTTGTACCAAACACCTGCACATCTGTACAATTGCCGAACACGTTCTTGTATTCGCCCTTGGCCGGTTCCACCACAAGAAACGTCGTTTGTCCGTTCTTTGTGATCTCATCCAGCAGATGGTAGACCGCATTGGATTTGCCTGTGCCGGTCGAGCCAGTGATGAACGTGTGGGAAGCCATTGCCTGCCGATTCAGGATCAGTCCTGCCGCTTCCTCTTTACCCATGTGGTAAATCTTGCCCAGATTCATCTTGTCCTCATCCGGCATCGCCTCATCCGGCACATTGCGGCCAAACTCCGCGTGCTCAATAATCGGCAAGCCGTGCACTGAGCGGGTGGGCAAGCCAAGGTGCATTGGCAGTTCCCGCCCGCTGACCAGCGTTGCAGGTGTATAAAGCAGACTATCCGGCGCATTCTCCCATAGTGGGCGAGCAAAGACCGGTTGCATGAACCGCTTGAGATATTCCCGCAGCTGTGCCACTTCTGCCTCATTGTTCTTCCACACATTGACGGCACCGCTCTCCACCGAGGAGCCCTCGCCTACCATCAATGCGCGGTAAGTGTTGGCCGCCAAAAGTGCTGTGGATTGAGTAGACGAAAGGAAATACGCTGCACAGTTATAGCAGCCATAATCTTCACTTTCCTTTACACGCTTGAGCTGGTTTTCAATGCGTTCCAGCAGTTCCTCCACCGATTTATTGCACAGTTCCACCTGCTGAGTACGGCCCGTGCCGCGGGTGTCCGTTGTGCCGTGGCTCTCCTGCTGGCTGGTGGTGTCCGATGTTCCATGCGACGTTCCATCGGAGGTGCTGTGCGAAGTACCGGTCTGTTCGGTGGTAGAGTGACTGGTGCCCCACGAAGCATTGACGCCCATGGAGCCGCCGATGTTCCGGGCGATGCTGTTGAAAGCCGTTCTGGCTGGCGTCATGCCTCCTATGGCCCTGCCCGCCGTGCCAAGCAGCGGGCCGATGACGGCCCCCGCGCCCGGAATCAGGGCCGAAGCTGCCAAGCCGCCCAGACCCAGAATGCCTGC
>DXUR01000534.1 GCA_019417795.1 Clostridiales bacterium
TGGAGCGTATCACTGTGCTGACGGCGCTTGTGGACGATTTGAGCACAGCCGAAAAAAGCAAGCGCCATGATATTGCGGCACAACTGAAACCGCTGCTGCATGACACGGTTTCCTGGCTGTATACTTGCCCGCCATTTTGCTATTGCGAAAGCCAAGGTGCGTATGAGGATCTTGAACATGCTTTGAGCGAGGAGCGGCTTGATCGGGACTATGAGGAAGGGGAAGAGCATCTTCCGTTCATGGCACTTTCCTTTTGCGAGCCGATCCTGAGAATCCTGGTGGCGATCTATAATTTTTGTCTGCTCATCCGCGCGTTCGAGATGAAATATCTGCGCGGATCAAAGCAGCGTAATGCAGACGCTTTTGCAAAGGCGGCACATGAGTGTTTTGATGAGGATGACAGCTTTCTGATCCTGCTGGAGCAGATGCCGTTTGGCGGGGTGGAAGAATTTTTCTCCTATCCAAGAGTGGTCACAGGATTCAAATATTTTCAGGATGAGAACGATGAGAAAAAATGGAAAACCGCGCAGCGCGTGATTTGCAAGCGTGCCATTGACTTTTATGTGTTCGACCTGATGAACGGATTGCACCACGGCCACGCGCCCAGCCAGTGCCAAGGCTGCGGGAGATACTTTCTGACCACCAACGGTCACATCCCCAAATACTGCGACGGCGTCGCACCGCAGGACAGCCGCTATACCTGCCGGCAGTACGGCGCGATGATGCACCAGAAGGAGCAGAACAAGCAGCACCCGGTCTACCGCCTGTTCAATACCCGAACCGGGACGATCCGCAAGCATCACCAGAGAGGAAAAATCTCCGATGACCTGCGACGAGAGGCACTGTATCTGGCGGAGAGTTATCGGGACAAGGCGCTGCTGGACAACGACTATGCCGCTGACGGATATGTGCGGGACATGGAATTGGAGCACATTTACGCGGAGGCAGAAAAGCGGCTGAAATGAGGAAGGGGGCGTTCCCATGGCGAAAAATATGTACACCGTTGCCGGGGACGGCCCCTGCAATGAAAAGCTGGCTTTGCGGGTACAAGCCGGAGACAAAAACGCCGCGGAGCGGCTTATCTCACAGAACCAAGGATACCTCACCGAACTGGCGCGGGCGTACACACCATGGTGTGAGCTGGAGGACTTGAAGCAGGAGGCGGCGCTGGCACTGCTGGACGCGGCAAGGCGCTTTGATCCCGCTTACGGAACGAAGCTGCTGACCTATGCGACGCCCGCCATAGAAGCGGCGCTGTCCGACTACGCCGCGCGGTACGCCTTTCCGCTGTCCGTCCCAACCAGCCGCGGCAGCCAGATCCGCACCGTGGCGCACCTCCGCGCCGAGGCGCAGAATACCTCTGATGCTGAGTTGGTCAAGGTGGTGTGCGGAGAACTGAATGTATCTGCCAAGGTAGCTGGGGCGTTGATAAAAGAATACCGGACGCTGTGCTGCGCACGGCAGTTAGGTGACGATGTGTTCTCCGTCAGCTGCGGCGGCGATCCTGCCGTGGCCTATGACCGCCTGATGCGCCGGACGCTGCTGATGCAGCGGATGGAGCAAGTATTGACGCCCAGAGAGCTGAATCTGGTGCGAAGCTCCCTTGGCATCGGTCAGTCGGACGAGGCTGGCATGACCTTTCAGGAGCTGGCCATTCGGCTCAACTACAACGGCCCCAGCGGCGCGGAGAAGGCGTACAAGACCGCGCTGCGGAAGCTGAAAAAGGACTTGTACGGTGGTGCCTACGGCAGGTGGCTCTCCGCGCAGAAAGCAATCCGTGCCGCCATAGCGGAAGCAGAGATGGACGCGGGGTACTACACGACACCGCAGAGAACCTGGGTATAGGTGAAACGCTATGTAGGGGAGCCTCACAATGGAGAACCGAATAACGACAGATTTTCACATTTTAAAGAAAATGCAATTGCCCTGCAATAAATTATCCTTTCCGTGCATTACATGGATGACAGGAGACGGAAGCCTATGCTCAGCTTGCTGATGACAACCGAATACGCTCCGGCAGAGGATCGACACGAGCTGCAGCAGTTGCTCCTCCACATTGCCGGTGGTGACCGTGACGCTTTGGCGGCGCTGTATCAGCGCACGCGCACGGCGGTGTACGGCTTAGCGCTTTCCTACCTTAAAAACGCGCAGGACGCGCAGGACCTGACGCAGGATGTCTATGTGCAGGTGTGGGACTGCGCGGCGCAGTACCGCCCCACCGGCTCGCCGATGGGGTGGCTTCTGACCGTATGCCGCAACCTCTGCCTGATGCGTCTGCGGCGCGAGGAACGCCATGCCGCCCTCAGCGAGGAGGAATGGGACGCTATTCCCGCGCAGAAATGCGGTTTGGATGCCGACGAGCGTGCGCTGCTGCAAGGCGCGCTGGCAAACCTTGCTGACGAGGAGCGGCGCATCGTGCTGCTTCACGCGGTCACGGGCATGAAGCACCGGGAGATCGCGGCACTGCTGGAACTGCCGCTTCCCACCGTCCTGTCGAAATATCACAGAGCATTGAAAAAGATGCGAATTTTTCTGGAAGGAGACGACGCCCGATGACCAATGAAAAAATGGAGCAGAGACTGGCTGCGGCGCTTGAAAAGACCGCGCCAAACGATGCGAACGGCGTTCTCTCTCGCTGCGAAGAGCGGAAAGGAACGGTAATTCCCATGACAACAAAGAAAACGACGAAGAGAAGATGGACATCGCTCATTGCCGCCTGCCTTGCGGTGATGCTGCTCGGCGGAGGACTGTTCTACCAGCGAGCGAACGCGGTCGCGTCCGTGGTGTCGCTGGACGTGAACCCGAGCATCGAGCTGAGGGTGAATCGGAGCGAAAAGGTGCTTGTCTGCACGCCGCTCAATGAGGATGCGAAGACCATCCTCTCGGATATGGGCAACGGCGCGGACCTCAAGGGTGCGAAGCTCGATGTGGCGGTGAATGCCATCGTGGGCAGCCTTGTGCGGAACGGCTACCTCAACAGCATTTCCTCCGCCATTATGATCTCGGTGGAGGACAAGGATACCGCTCGCGCGGAAAAACTCCAGCGCGAGCTGACGAGCACCGTGGACGGTGTTTTGCAGACAAGCGAATCGAGGGCGTCCG
>DXUR01000535.1 GCA_019417795.1 Clostridiales bacterium
ATATTGACGTAACATGAGTATGTAAGTATACTGTAAACCATGTGGAAGTTGTGCGTATGTCAGCAACAAATCTGAACATCCGAACGGATAAGGAAACAATTAAAGGATAAATCTGAAAAGCGAATCAGCTGATGGAAATAAGCACGCTCTGCAGATGCGGTATTTACATCAGTCCCTTCCACATATTTCTATGAAATAAAAAGTGGAGTCGAATTGAATGAAAACACAAGCAGACAAGAAGTCAGTCAAGGACATTCAGGAGTTAAAGCAGCGATTTACTAAGTTTTCCATAGGTTTATTTGCAATTTTGACGCTTTCAATCACATTGTTGGCATCAGCATATACATATATTCTGCAAAAATCGTATACAGATATCGCCCTTGAAACGGAACTCAAACGTGATATGGAAAATGCAGATGCAATTCATAAATTTGCAAATAAAAAAATCGGAAGAGAAGAATTTGCCACGCTCCGCCATCAATCTGATGAAAATACAGAAATGTATCACAAGGTTTCCTCGTTTCTAAATGAAATTCGAACGCTGAATTCAACCAGATATTTATACACCGC
Source organism: Clostridiales bacterium (assembly GCA_019417795.1). The sequence goes on from DXUR01000535.1 coordinate 571, forward strand.
CACCCGAAATGAAGAAAACAGGCTGATCTATGTGGTGGACGGTCTGGATCCCAACGCAGGAGATGTCAGACATCCGGGAGACTATATTGAGGATGAAATGATTCCGTATATTAACAAGGCTCTTTCAGGAGAAACGGTGTATTCGCAGAACATTGTTGATACGACATGGGGTCCTATTTTCACAGCCTGTTATCCTATAACGGGCGATTCGGATGAAATAGTTGGTGCTTTATGCATTGAAATGGATATGCAGTCTGTGAATGGGCTTGTAGAGCGAACAAGAAGAGCATCCGTTTATGTTGGAGCTATGGCAGGATGTGTGCTGTTTTTGCTTTGTGCTGTCTGCTTTATCGGCTACAAAAGAAAAAGAGAAGATGAAATTGAACAGACGATTTTGTTGCGCGAGGCTGCGGAAAAAGCAGAGACCGCAAACAGAGCAAAATCATCCTTCTTACTTAACATGTCACATGATATTCGATCACCTATGAATGCTATTATCGGATTTACGGACATTGCACTGAACCAGACAAATGTATCTGAAATTCACGATAGTCTGCAAAAGGTAAAAATAAGTTCAGAGCATCTGCTGTTGTTATTGAATAATGTACTGGATCTTAGCCGTATCGAGAACGGAAAGGTAAGCTTCTCACCTGAGCCGGAGAATTTGCCTGTCCTAATAGATAATGTGATTGCTATCGTGGATGGACTCCTACTGAATCGGGATTTAACATTTGAGATACATCGCAACATCCCCAAAGAACTTTATGTTCTGACGGATGCAACAAAAATTCGTGAGATATTGACGAATCTTCTGAGTAATTCGGTCAAGTTTACAAAAGATGGCGGAACGATTACTTTTGAAATTAGTATCAAACCGGGCATAGACGAACGGCATATTGTAGGCAGTTATGCGGTAAAAGACAATGGCATTGGTATGAGTGAAGAATTTCAGAAAAGGCTGTTTGAACCCTTTTCACAGGAGGATAACGGCGCACGAACACATTATACCGGAACGGGGCTTGGAATGGCAATTTCCAAGCAATATGTAGAACTGATGGGCGGTACAATTACGGTTCACAGCAAGAAAGAGTGTGGTTCGTCTTTTACAGTAGAAATTCCTATGGAACTTGCAGACCCAAAACAGATACCTGAGCTGAATCCGATACAGGATGTCAGCCTTAATGGAGTAAAGGTTCTTCTCGCAGAAGATAATGAGCTGAATGCGGAATTGGCAATCACGCTGCTCGAAGAAGCAGGTATGCATGTAACTCGTGCAGTAGACGGACAGGACGCAGTTGCTTGTTTTGCCAACAATCCAGCAGACACATATGATGTGATTCTAATGGATGTCCTGATGCCTAAAATGAATGGGCATCAGGCGGCAAGGGCAATTCGTGCAATGAGCAAGGAGCGCCCAGACGCTGCGAAAATTCCAATCATCGCACAATCTGCAAATGCTTTCAGGGAAGATGTACAGGCATCCTTGGATTCTGGAATGAACGGACACATTTCAAAGCCATTCAATATAGATGCAGTGACCGCTGCAATAAAACAAAATATAAAGAGATAGAAGATTGAGCAACAATCCGCTAACTATCAGAGCATCGTTCAAGGTTTATTTGGACGGTGCTTTTTCTATACCCATTTTGCAGAGAGGTGGTGCGCTATTTCATAAAGCAGCAGCCCGCACACCTGGAAGCTTTCGACGAAGCCCTGGTAAAGCGCTGGCTTGAGCGGATCATTGTCTGGGAGGACCACTTCACTGTGGAGCTTAAGTCCGGACTGAACTCTGATAAGGGAAAATACAAGGGCACAGAATCTTTTGACGTATACTCGCAAACCAAGCTGTCACTCATTGTCCGAGTGACAGCCTGGTTACTTGCTATCCCTGATACCTTATTCTTTCTACCAGCGTTTCCTTTTTCAGATTACTGCTTAAAACGCAGGAAAGCACAATCTGCAACAGACCGACCAAAAAAATCATAATAAAAATTGGTACGATTGGAACATGATAGATATTCATTCCAAATATTCCATTATGTTTTGCATAGGAAAAAAGTGCATAGCCGAGCGGCAGACCAATGATCAAAGCTACGCATATGGTACCAACCGTAAAAATCAGTCCCTGTAACTGCAGGCATAAATTTAATTGTTTATTTGTCATACCCACAGCCTGTAATACACCATATTCCTGCTTTTTTGTCGTAATATTCATGATCATGGTGTTTGCCATATTCATAAAACCGATGAATCCTACAACCGCCATAAACAGATAACAGCCAAGCTTCATCGTGCGGGCTGAGAATTCTGCAGATTGTAACTGCGCATGATAAGTATCCATTTTTATATGCGAAGTATTAGAAATCAAAGTATTCAGACTCTGTTCCACAGATGCCACATCTTTTTTATCACAGTCCACCCACAGATAGCCATAGGCTGTTCCTCTCGGATTCATGGAACGGTATACACCTTCTGGAATGACAAGATAAGTGTCCGCGCTTACAAAGGATCCTGCAATCTTTCCCTGAT
>DXUR01000536.1 GCA_019417795.1 Clostridiales bacterium
GGATTCGAACCAGCGGCCTTTAGAGTCGGAGTTATCAGGCCGTCAAGCCGGAAATCCCGGCGGCGTAAGGGCTCAGTTGGGTTTACACAAATTTCCGGCATTTTGAAGAAAAACCTCGGAGGCCTTGCAGGGCAAGACTTCCGAGGTTTTTCGCGATAGTAGTCAAATAGTAGTCTGTGTGCCCCGCAGGTCATGCGACTCGGTTCATTTGCGCAACCTTATCGATGAACTCTTTCATATCCTCGATGTAGGTGTATGGCGCGTACTCAGAATAGATTTCGGGAGAATCCAGAATAACGATCTGCACCCCATCCGCCCTCAGCGCTTCCAGCGTTCCGGGAAGGCAGCGGGCCTCGTTGGGCGTCTTGCAAAGGTAGGCAAGGCAGCCCTGCTGATCAAAGATTTTTGCAACGATATATATCTTTTTATCGCCCATTGTCAAACGCCTCCAATTTCTTTTGGAAGTCCTGCTCAGTTTTGATCAAACCGGCAATATACTCCTGATAAAGCTTTTTTCCGATTTCCGGGCTTTTGTACTTGTAGACATACTGGTGGCTCCAGAGGTTGAAGTAATAATCTTTGCCACACCATAGCTGCACTTCTATCGGGTATGCCAAATTATCCCGCTGGTAATAAAGATGGATCGCACGGTAACCATCATCCACCTGTTTCCCATTCCGCAAATCAACAACTCTGAAATAGTCTGGGAAGCTAACTGGATACTCATCAAAGCGAAGCCGAAAACCAAGCACATCATTAAAGCACTGCTTAAAGCCGCCGTGGTTGGCGAGCGTCTTTTCATATTTTCGCATAATGGAGTCATCGCTTTTGAAGCGAGAACCTATCAAATTTTCCTGAACGAGTGTATCAATGTATCCTGCTCTGTATCTCGCGATATCATCGAGAATCAAGTTGATTGGTGTTGCGCTCAGAGAAATTTGTTTCAGGCTTTGCCCAAGCGTTGAACGATAAGACAGTAAGTCCAGCGTTTCTTTTGGAATAAACAAGTCCATATTAAAATACCTCTACTGAATACCTCTGCTACTATTTACAGTATAGCATGAAATGTCCGCGAGTAAAAGAAATTTCACGCTTGCCTACGCAAATCACTATTTTTTGCAAAAAATCCAGCCTTTAGAACAACATAAACTTCCTCCGGTGAATTACATGCCGAAAGATCCGCAATACTCTCTATACTATTTTGAAGGCAACGAAAGTCCACTAATTCTCTATAGCCATTCCCCCATACAACATCGCTCAGCTTAGAAAAGGCGTAATGACAGTCGGGTGGGCATTTATCATTAATCTTTTCATCACTTGTCAAATTTTTCAGGCTCATGTCTTGAAGAAAAGCAAATATTTCATTCACTTTTTCTATTAGTGCAATTCTATACTTTTCTACAAGCTTTTCGTTTTGCATAGAGTGTATCTCAGTAGAATATATAAGTCGCAGCTCTTCTAACGCAAAATTGTAGTAATCATTGTCAAATCGCATTTTTGATTCATGTATTAAGATTTCTATCTGCTCTATTACAGAACTCACTCTACGTATATGCTTATTTTTCCACACATCATAATAGCTCATGGTTTGGCGGTCAATTTCATCTATTAGATTGTTGAGATACGCATACCGTTGTTCGGCAAATTGGAACAATTCTGAAAAATAAATATTGAGATATTTTGACTCTCTGTCCGGCTGATTGCTGTACAGTATTACGGAAAAATCTCCATCTCCAAACCCTCCCCCCGACCAACTCGCATATCGCCGTTCTGCTTTCTTTTCCCCAGAAAAATCGTCCTTTAAATTTACTGGATGGGTAGCAAAGCACACTCTAATAGTTTTGAAGTATTCGTTATCTGTTGTTTCAAAAAGTTTATGCCGAAATACGGATTTTTCCTCTACAAATGGTATCTCTTGAGTATTAAAAAGCACTCTATGTAACTGTTGAATAGCCTCCCAAAGTACATCAATACACACAATAAAAGTCATCACTCGTATGCTCGAATCATTATCGTTTTTATAGGAAAGCTTTTTCACATCAATTTCATCAACAACAACGCTAATCCAATCCATTGCAGAACATATAATGCTCCATTGGTTTTTTCCATTAATATTGCGATATCTATGCAGAACAAAATCCGCCCCGTTATCGTTTACTTTTTCTCTAAAGAGATCAATTAATTTGCTATCCAAATTCCGTCCCCCTATGATGGCTCTCATATTTCTCCGTACTTCTCTTCCGAAAGTTTTCCAACAAGGTAGTTATTCATTCTGTTTCCTGTCCTGATGCATCTCTGAATATTCTCGTTATCCGTCCCAGCAAGGAAGATAGTCAAATAGCTGTCTGAGCCTCTCGCAGGTCATGCCAATCTAATGGAGCCGCGCCCGTTTTCAGCATACACGAACTGCATACTTCACGCGATTCCCATACCGCGTCGATTTGAGCAGTCCCAGCTTCTCAAATTTCAGGGCAAAACTGCGGATCGTCGCATAGGCGGCGTTTCCAAAATCCTTTTCCAACCGCTTGGTGGAAAATTCCGTGTCGCCGTAAGCCGACAGGACAAACTCCCACAGCGATTTTTCTTTCTCTGTGACTTGTCCGTGGGACAGGGCTTCTTGGAATACCGCGGTCGTCTGAGTAGTCGGAAGCGCCCCGTTCAGCTTATGATATACATTTTCAATGAAGTAAACCAAAAACGGTGTTGCGTCCACCATGCCGCTGATGGCCGCGTTCTCCTCCACCAGCGTATAGGCGTTATAATACCCCTTGCGGCTTTTGTTGATATACTCGGAGAGCGGCACAAACAGCGCTGAGAAATACCCTTGCTGCACCAAATACCACAAATGCATCAGCCGCGCCATTCTGCCATTGCCGTCAAAGTACGGATGCAGATACGCCATGTAGAAGTGGATCAGCGCCGCTTTCAGAAGATCGTTGATCTCGGATTCTTCATGGATAAAGGTGACCAATTCGCCCATGCGTTCCGGCAGCGCCTGCCAGGGAAAGCCCGTATGCTCCACCTTTGCACCGATCACATACACGCTGTCATGCCGGTAGAAATGACCGGGCAGCAGCCGATCCTCCTCGGGTAGATAGC
>DXUR01000537.1 GCA_019417795.1 Clostridiales bacterium
GATATATGCCGTTGCAAACCTCATACAGTCCGGCTTTTGCGTTGAGCTGCGTATTCCGCCACAGGCTTGGGTTGACCGTATCCGGCGCATCGCCGCTCAGGTCGCCGTAGCTTGGCAGATCCCATGCCGTCGTTCCGTCATCGTTGTAGATGATCGTTTCTTCCGCGTTGTCCAGCATTCCGCGCTCAGCATTGCCAAATTCCCGCCGGTCGGAAAAATCCAGCTTGCTGTACCATTCCGCATTCTTTTCGGCAGTCAGGGGCGTTGCATCCTGTGTTGTTCCCGGTTTCGCCGGGTCGCTGAAAATATCGGTAATAAAATTCAGACCGTTTTCAGACTCACTTCCGGCTGCATGAGCAGACAAGGATACTCCGCACGCCAGCATTGTGGCGGCTGAGGTGGAAATAAAATTTCTGCGGGTCATCTTCATTGCGGGGTTCCTCCTTTTACTTTCACATAGGATCTCAGATCATCTTACATCGACCGTAGGTGCCTGCCAGTTGTTCAGCGTGTTCCAGTCCGGTTTATAGATGCGCAGGAAGAGATGGAAGCCGCCCTTTGCGATGGGGAGCCAGTTTGTTGTATCCTCCGGGGCATCCGCAGAGAGGATCACATCCACAGAGCCGTCGGCATTGGGCGTGAGACCCGAGCGGTCATTCACGCAGTAGCGGCCGATGGGATTATCGATCAGGAAATCGTCACCGCCGTAAGCCGTTACCGACCAGAATCCGTTGTCCACCGTCGGCGGAAAACTGGTAAAATGCAACTTGTAGGTTCTTTTTCCGGTCAGGGTATTGCCGCTGCTGTCCACCTCAGTCTTGGGGTAGATGGCGATATCCGTTGTGTTCGCGCCCAGTCCGATCAGAGCTACCATCGTCCGGTAGGTATATTCGGTGCCAAAATCGCCAATGGGGTCTCCATAGTAGATCCACTGTCCCATCTGCCGGGCATATTGTGTGGCTTGTTCGGTCAGCTTGCTCTTGAGCTGCAACAGCATCATTTTCCAGCGCAGCGTCCCGCCCAGACCAAGCAGGCTTTCATCGAAGGTCTCTCCCGGCCCTACATGGAGCGCTGCGAGCCTGCGGAGCAGCGCGGCATCTTCTGGGGCGGGCGGGTTCAGCACCATCAGATCATTCGCCGTGTCAAAAAATTCTTTCGGAGTCATTGCCAGAACTTTGTTCACCGGAATAAAGTCATTTTCCGGTACATAGCTGCCCTTCGGAGGTACATAACTGCCCGATGTATACATCGATAGCGGCATCAGCTGCATCTGCTCCTGGATCGCATAGACATTCGGCAGGTCTTCTGTTCCAGAGAGAACGATACGGGCGATCGTCCAGACGGTCGTTGTAGGAACTTCGATCTTCCGGACACCTTCTGGAAGCGTTCCCTGCCAGCCGGAGCGGACGATCGCATAGATGCCCGGTTCTTCCAGAACGGCTGCTGTATTCGTCCACGCATCCAGAACCTGAACATTGAAGAAGCGGTCGGTCGCCGGAACGACATAAATCATCGGTTCCTCCGAAAGATCCAGCCATGCCTGTGTGTAGATAGTATCCACATTGGGCGTCACCACCGTGCGGAAAGATGCATCTGCCAGCTTCCTTGCATGGTTGAACTGGTTGATCGGAGCTCTGATATTGTTGGCTGTCTCTGTATTCGTCGAATAGATCTTCGTTGCATTCATGATCACGAGCGGAAATGCGTAGAGATAGGCTTCTTCCAGCAGATTTTGCGCGTCCGGAATGGCAAAACACGCTTCGGCGGTCTCTACCGGCAGAAAAGATATTCCAAGAGCCGCCGCTGTGGCGGCTGAAAGGCTGAGAAAACTTCTTCGGGTCATCATTTTCATGGTCATTCTCCTTATTTCTCAATAACAGAAAGACTGCTCTTGTCTAAATTATACTGATTTTCTCAACTGTTTTCAACTATTATGGTGCGAATCGACCTAAAACGGGTGCAAATCGACAGCATACTTCTCTTGACGCAGCAATGCCCGCGTTTGCATCCGGTTCTGGATGATACGCGGGCATTGGTCTATTTTCTATTTACTCCGGGAGCCTTCCAAAGTAAAGCATCAGCGCCTTTTCTGCATCGGAGCTGTTCCGGGTGAAGCGGATCCTGGCGATGTCGAACAGGATACATCCGCAGTGTCCGGGAAATGTCGGGAAGCAGATGACTTTCAGATATGTGTCGATCTCTGGGCTGTAATCAATGATTTCGAGGGTCTCCCCATAGAGTGTTGCACGCTCATACGCACGAAGCCATTTGGAATCCATATTGCTGAACAGGCTGCCGAACGAGTGATCCAGCAGCTGTTCCAATGGCTTCTTTTCCAGTTCTGCCAGTGCCGGGTTTCCATAGCGGAAGACCCAGTCTACAGCATGATGCTCCTCATTGAAGATCATCTCGATATCGGTAAACGCGAACGGAAATTTCTCAAAGCTGCTGTAATGGCTGCGGTATTCTTCTTCGGTATCAGGCGTTTCCTCTTTCGGGAATTTCCGGATAATATCCCTCTGCTTTTCCTGAAGCTGTTCGACGATCTGTTTCTTTTTTCGGAGGGTGTAGATCAAAGCCTCCCCGTTGCTGAGGTAGACCTTATCCGTGATACTATGGATCGCTCTCGTTGCCACGATACAGCCCCGGTGGATCTCCAGAAATGCCTCTCCCAGTTGCTCCTCCAACTGCGAAAGACTCATCCGCGTTTCATAGATCTGCTTATCCGTCAGGTGAATTTCTGCATTTCTGCCGACCATCAAAACATACAGGACAGCATCCCGATTCAGCACGATCTTTTTGCCGCCCGATATCACCGAAATATATTTTTTCTGCACGATTTTCATCTCCTCAGGGTGCGTAGACATCCTGTTTTTCCATTATACCCGTTTCTGCGTCAAAAAGAAAGAGCAGTTCCCGGTTCTGTGTGCCGGCAGGTCCAAATCCGTCTCGCAGACCATTCGTATGCAATGGATCCCAGCAGGAGCGCTGCAGGGCGGATCATCCTCCATCCCCACCGCGCATGGTGGAAGAAACAGGTACAGCCTGATGCAGTAAACCGTAAGATAAAAGCAGAAGACACTCTTCCCCGATGGAAA
>DXUR01000538.1 GCA_019417795.1 Clostridiales bacterium
GGGCCCTGCGCCCTGCAAAAATTTCGGAGTGTGGCCACACCCGAATTGCTTGCCATTTAGCGGCACCCCCGAAAAGCCCCCTAAAAACGAGAAAAACGAAGGCCCTTTTTACTTGACCTCCGTTTCTCTGGCTTTTTGTAGTCCCTCTGCTGTGGCCTCCATGACCGTCAATTCCTTTTCGTCCATTGTATTGAGCAGCCTGTCAATATGTTGGCGGCAGTCGCTTTCGCCGTTCTGCCTGTCAGGATAAAAGAACTGGTCTACGGAAATATCCAACAGGGTGACGATTTGGTAAAAGGTGTTCAGGCTTGGATGCTGGCCCCGGTTCTCAAAATACATGATGGAACGAGGGGTACGGTCTACGAGCTGTGCAAGGTATTCCTGTGTCCAGCCTTTCGCCTCTCTCTTGCGCTTGATCTCCCGGCCTAATGCGTGGAAGTCAAGCCGTCTGGTGTCTTGGTACATTCTCATATCACCCCTATATTATTTTACATTTCGGGTTTGACTATGAGAACGAAACACAATTTTATGTTTTGGTAGTATTTTATTGCCCGTCGGCAAGGTTGCCGATGTTACACGGACAAGGTATAATAACAGAAAGAAAATTTGAAAACTACACTTTAATCACAAAAATCTATGATACGCTATCTTTGGAGGTGTTATTATGCAAAGGATTTTAGTCGTTGAGGACGATTTTGATATTCAAGAACTTTTACAGAATTTTTTGCAAGAAGCAGGATATGAAGTAGCTGTTGCAAATGATGGTGTCGAGGCACTATCTTTATTTGCGGGAGAACGATATGACTTGATTGTGTTGGACATTATGCTCCCCAAAATTGACGGTTACGGTGTCTGTGAATTGATACGCAAACAATCTGATGTTCCTATCATCATGCTAACCGCATTAAGCGGAGAAGAAGATCAGATTAAAGGATTGGATTTGCAGGTGGATGACTACATTACAAAACCGTTTTCTATGCCTGTCCTGCTCCGCAAAATTGCGGCTGTACTTCGGCGCAGTAACCGGGGAACAGATGAAAAGTATCAAATCATTACTTATGGCAATTTGCGTTTGAACTGTGACGGCTACACCGCCACAGTGGACGGAGCTAATTTTGAACTGACACAAAAGGAATTTGAAATACTGCGGGAACTGCTGACCCATCAGGGCCGGATATTGACCCGGCAGAACTTGTTGGATAAGCTGTGGCGATATGATTTTTATGGGGACGAGCGTGTTGTTGATACCCATATCAAAAATCTACGAAAAAAATTGGGAATAGATTTCATTCAAACAATCAGAGGGGTGGGATATAAAGTTGATAAAGAGAATTAAAGGCAGTCTGTTTGCTAAAGTCTTTATTCTGACTGTGACAGTTTTGCTCTGCGTGAGCTTTCTTGTCTATGGAGTTTTGGCTTGGTATATGCCTCAAACCTATTCTAACAATCTCAATGCGGCATTAGATGAACAGACCAGCGACTTTATTTATGAATTAGAACATATCCGTATGCAGGATAGCGGCGGACTTTTTGATCAGTTTCTTCAAAACACGACAATTAGCATGGTGGAGCTTTATACTGCTGATGGTGTTCTGGTGGAAACACCGTCTAACCAAAATAGCTTTAACGATGGGATCACCGGGGAGGCTCTTGGCGGAGCATCTTATGAAAGTGCGCCGATTATATCCAACAGCTATTACTTCTCATTTGCAGATGATAATAGCCAATATATTTTAACAGTTTACGGAGAAGCCTCTCAAATCGCAGAACTGCGGCAATCATTTGTAAGCGTATTACCGATTTTGTTTTGCGTTATTCTCCTTGTATCGTTGGCAACTGCTTGGGTGTATTCTCGTATCATTACAAACCCGGTATTAAAAATCAGTCGGATTTCTAAAGAAATGTCTGATATGCGGCTGGAATGGCAACTTGAGGAACGCCGTTCTGACGAGCTGGGTGTACTGGAGAATAGCTTGAATACGCTGTCCCGGAAACTGTCTGCTACCTTGGAGGAGTTGCAAAGTGCAAATCTCCAGCTCCAAAAGGATATTGAACATCAAAAGGTGCTGGAACGGGCACAACAGGATTTCTTTTCTTCTGCTTCCCATGAACTGAAAACCCCTATCACCATTATCAAGGGTCAATTAGAGGGGATGCTATTGGGTATAGGGGCATATAAAGACCACGAAAAGTATCTTGCCCGATCCTTGGAAGTTGCGGCTACGCTTGAAACGATGGTGCAGGAAATATTAACGATTTCAAGGCTGGAAACCAATGTCGATTTCAAAATGGAGCATTTTGATTGCGCTCCCATGATACATGGCTATTTGAGGGAGATTGATGATTTAGTGGCAACAAAAGAGCTGCAAATACATCTTGCTATACAGTCTCCCGCTTTTATAAACGGGAACAAATTGCTGATTGAAAAGGTGTTCTCCAATTTGATTTCAAATGCTGTAAAGTATTCGCCGCATGGAGCAAGCGTTGATATTATTTTGCAAAATACCAACGGACGCTTTTTGTTCTCCGTAGAGAACACAGGTACACATATACCCGAAGATGATATTCCCAAATTGTTTGACGCTTTTTATCGTATGGAGCAATCCCGCAGTAGAAGAACAGGCGGTAGCGGCTTAGGGCTTTATATGGTTCAAAGAATTTTACAACAACATAACAGCTATTGTGAGGCTTGCAACACAGAAAACGGTGTTAAATTCTTCTTCACGATTTAGCGGACAATCAACGGCAGGTGAACAACCTGCCGCTTTTTTTAACTACACATAAATCACAAACTAATCCCAAAGGTATCCCAAAATGCTTTGCTATACTTGGGGTACATTCAAAGAAAGGATTGGTAAACACTATGAGAAGAATGGCATTATGCGCTGCGTCTATGCTCTTATTAGGCTGTTTGGCTGGATGCAGCACGACACCACAGAACAGCCAGGAACAAGGTAATCCCGTTATCAAGGAAGAAATCAGTCAACCTCTTGGCAGCTCTGAGGCGCTTGGAAACAGCGAGGATAGCTCGGCACTTTCCGCCGCAGACAAAGAAAAAATGTTTGCACCTTATGAACAATATGGGATGACCTATGATG
>DXUR01000539.1 GCA_019417795.1 Clostridiales bacterium
AAAATTTATGGTGAATTTAGATTATCTCTTTAGAAGTTCTTATATGTCGGTATAGCCCGTATTTCCGGGCTTTCCCGGCATTTTAGATATGGGGAGAAGTTCACATATACCTTTATAACTTCTTAGGTTTTCCCTCTCAATGGTAGTAAAAGAAGTAGTAAATCCGTCTGTGGCTATGCTGCAATCAGCCTTTCCATTTCAGCCTTTGCGGAAGCGAAAGTTGCGTGTGCGTAATAGTTCAGCGTCATGGTAATGTTGGAATGTCCCATGATATACTGTAACGCTTTCGGGTTCATGCCCGCATTGGCTAAGTTGGTGCAGAACGTATGGCGCAGGGTGTGGGGTGTCATTACTTTGGGTAAGGCTTCCTCATGGCACTTGTTGTACTTCTTCGCAAGCCCCCGGAACATGGTCGCGTAGTTCACATTTGTTTTCGGGCAGCCGTCCCGGTTGAGGAAAAGGAAATGGCTGTAACCGTCAATGGTGATCTGCTTCGCTCCCTTGCGGTTCTCCAACACGCGTCCCAACGCTTCATACACTTTTTCACTCATTGGAATTTGTCTGATACCGCTCTGCGTTTTGGGCTTCTCTATGTAGTAACCTGTTTCCGCGCTCCGTAAAAGCTGGTGGTCTACATTGATTACCCGGTTTTCAAAGTCAAGGTCGGTTTCAGTCAGTCCGCAGAGTTCGGAAATCCTAAGCCCCGTCCCCAGCAGTATGATAACCTCGTCACGGTATTTCTGATAGACGCTATCACTCTGCATAAAGGATAAAAGGCTTTCTTCCTGTTCTCCTGTGAGGGGTACTTTCGGCTCTGTGTCATCCTCGATCACGGTGTTTAGCTGGAAGTCAAAGGGGTTCTTCCTTATACAGTCGTCCTGTATCGCTGTGTAAAAAGCAGCTTTCAGAGAACGCTTGTCGTTGCTTATGGTCTTATAGGATATTCCCTTTTCTTTCATGCGCAACGCCCATTCTTTCGCGTCGGACAGCTTCACACTGTCAATGGGGCAGGAACCAAGTTTGTCCGCTTCCAGCAGCTTCATCAGCCGTTCGCGCCCCTTTGTGGTGTTGTGCCTTACATTCCCCCGGTGGCGGTTCTGCTTCGCGTAAAGCTCGCAGACGGTCATTTTCTTTCCGATTGTGTCTATCCCGTCGTCAAGGTCTTTCTGTATCTCTTTTTTCTTTTCTCTAAGGGATATGTCGTCACGCTTCCCGGCAGGGGTCTTGTCCGTAGGCACTAACTTCCAAGCATAGACAAATTGCACTTTACCAAAAGTATCGGTATATTTGTAAGCATATCTCCCGTCTTTTCTCTGGCTCTCTCCCGAACGCAAAATGCGGTTTTTATTATCACGTCTTTTCTCCGACATTGTTTTTGCTCCTTTCCGTGTCGGAAAGAGCCTTGATATGCCTACATTTATTATAGCATATTCAAGGCTCTTTTTCACTATCTTTTTCGCTAAATCGCGTCCAGTGTGTCAATGATCTTTTCAAACTGTTTCCTCTTGATCTGAATACGGTTGCCGTTTAGGAATATCCAGCCCGCCGTGGGGTTTTCCTCTGCAAGTTTGCGCAGCTTGTTTTCCCCAATGCGGAAATATTTTGACGCTTCCTCAATGGTAAGCGTGTACTTTTCCCAAATAGGCACATCAGCATTGTTCATTTCTATAAATCCCCCTTTCAAAAATGGGTAAAAGGTTAATGGTGAAAAGGGGCTGTGATCGGACGGTTAATAGCGTAACCTCACGGGAATTTCACCCCTGCATGGTTCTCATGCAGCCCTACCCATTGCCTGCGACGCTTTGAACGCTCGGACTGTGGCGGTAAGGGAGTATCATTATATATTCTGCGCTGTCGTCGCCCGCAAGCTGCTAAACTTGCTCCCCGGCGTGGTGTTGGTCGCTCGGCTGTCCCGGCGGGGAAAAGAAAACCCCGCCGGGATAGTGTCATGGCGCACCCGCCGTGTGGCTCGGCGCAAAAGGGACGTATCCGATCTGCCCTATGCTGCGCCGCCGTTATCTTGCGCCGCTTTCTTTGTCAAGGTTCAAGGACAAGAGCCAATAAGCCGCGCAAAGCAGAAAGGGGAGAATACTTTGCGCCAATGGCTTAATTGATCTTAAAATTAAGGATAGCCCGCATGAGCTTCGCTTGCAGCCGTTCCCGTAAATCCTCGTCTATGCCCCAAAAGGTGTTACCGCTTGTATCGCGGATTTTCCGCATAGACAGGTGGGCTATGTAGCTTTGATAATGCTGCAAGACAACTTTCATAGCGTCGGGGTCGCCCTTTGTCGCGGCTAAAATGACCGGGAAAGGTAATAAGCCGCGCTCGTCGTCATTAAAATTCTTCCCATTCATCAGCGCGTTCCTCCAAAAATCTTTTTAGCAGTTCAAAAGAGCTTGTCCGTCGATACTGTACTGTGCTTCGCGGTATCTTCATCAGCTCCGCGATTTCAGCGTCAGTCATTTCAAAGAAATAGTACAGTAACACGGTTCTCCGCTTTTCGTCTGGCAGGGAGTGCATAGCGTCAGCCAACAGTTTAGCGGTAATTTTCAAGCCGCCCGCGCAAAAGGTTTCTTCGTCCTCGTTGGCAAAATACTTGTCAACGGTATAAAGCTGTTTTTCCTCTTGTGGGGTTAAGGCTGAAAAGCTAACTTCGTTGCGTTCACGCTTTTTGCTTTCCCGTAGAGCGTCAATCAGTTCATTGCGCAAAGTATGTTTACAGTACGCATTAAACTCACATCTCGTTTGCCATTCAAATTGTGCAGGGTTCATTTTCTCACCCCCTTTCGTTCCCGGGGGCGGGTTGGTGTTCCCCTTTCGGCTGCCCTCCACGGAAGCGCCGAAATTTTGCCAACTCAAACAGCAAACTTTTTTCAAATTTTTTTGAGGACAGCAAAATGCGCCCGTCTGCAAAATGCAAACGGACGCAAAGGAATTAAAAAATGTATTTATATGATTATACAGTTCATATTCATGGGTAGAAATTTCCCCGGCGGTGGTCGGGCTTTTTTTGATATGTCAATGACCGTCGGATTTTGTCGATAGGGTATGTGCTTCATGGCGGCTACCTC
>DXUR01000054.1 GCA_019417795.1 Clostridiales bacterium
CAACATCAAGGCCCAGCAGAGCGCGGGCTATGCACGTTGGGCGAAACTCCAAAATTTGAAGCAGGCCGCAAAGACAATGAACTTTCTTACCGAGCATGGCATAGAGCAATATGCCGAGCTGGAAAGCAAGGTTATTGAGATCAGCGCGGCCAACGACGAGGCGGCTGCGGCCCTCAAAGATGTGGAACGGCGTCTTGGGAACATGGCGGTGCTGATAAAGAACCTCACCACCTACAAGCAGCTCCGGCCCGTGGTGCTGGAATACCGCAAGGCCAAAGACAAGGCCGCGTTCCGGCGCGAACATGAAAGTCAGCTCATTTTGTACGAGGCTGCGGCAAAGGCCATCAAGGACGCCGGGATCACAAGGCTGCCCGATCTGGCCGCCCTGAAAGCCGAGTACCGGGAGCTGGACAAGCAGAAAGCGCGGCTGTACGAACAGTACGGCGAAGTCAAGCGAGAGCTGAAAGAATACGGCATTATCAAGCAGAATGTGGACAGCATTTTGCGGGTGACGCCGGGAAAGGAGCAGGCACAAGAGCTATGAGCATACCGAGAATGAATTACCCTCAATACCGCAAGGCCCGGAAGCTGACGCATGAGTGCTGCAATTACTGTGACGGGAACTGTCTACTGCTGGACGATGTCGAAGAATGTGTTTGTGTTCAGAGCATTTCCTATTCGCTGCTGTGCCGGTGGTTTAAGGTTGCCGTCCTCCCACTGGACGCGGCCCTGTACGCCGAGATCAGCAAAAGCCGGGACGAGGTGAAACGCTGCGCCGTATGCGGGGCCGTGTTTACGCCGAAGTCCAACCGGGCCAAATACTGCCCGGATTGCGCGGTGCGGATGCGCCGGAAGAAAGAAGCCGAACGGCAGAGGAAAAGATACCTCCTGTCTACGCATTTAGGCCGGTGAAAACCCAGCCGTGACAAGGCTTTTCCGGCATGGTCGGCGGGCAGGCAGGACAGATTATCCAATCCCCGCCAGAACACACTTCTAAATGCGTAGAAAGCAACCCATGAGAAAGCGCCGGACGCGGCGGCCTGCTGGCCCTGCGCCCGGCGTTTTCTCATGGAACGATATTATTCAATCTTACTTTTAGTGCCTTTCCGTTTAACCTGAATAGCTGCCAATACAATGAAAAGTAAATAGACCAAAATGGAAATTATAGATGCTTCAATACCAAAATCACCGCCAGATATTAAAAAAGACTTGTTATCCAGTATAAAATTGAAAATGGAACTACTGTCTGCTTCATTTCCTATATGCAAAATTCCTCCTATGATAACTATATTCCAAATACCATGAACGATAGCACTATTCCAGATAGAGTTGCTTCCATAGGCTATCAGAGAAAACAATACCCCAACGATGCTTCCAGCAATTAGAAGTTGAATAATACTTATAAAATTGAGGTCATTTCCGATAATATGAAGTAGCCCAAAAAGAACAGATGGTACTATAACGGCAATTTGTATGTTGAACCTTTTTTCCAGACATCCCATGATTATGCCCCGAAAAATCAGTTCCTCCACAATCCCTGTTGCCAGTCCATAAAAGAAGATGGCACCAGTAATTGTTGCATTGCGATCTGTGGAATTAAAAGTATTGATCTCCCAATGTCCGCCGAGCAGTATTGCAATTAGCAAAACCAAAGCAGGCATTGTCAAAGCTGATATTATCCAAACCGCTTTAACCTTAAATCGAGGAATTTTTAATTCGAGTAAAGACGTTTTCAATAGCTTTTGGCATAATAACTTGGTTCCTAAGAAGGCGAACACACAATACAGCACTCCTGCAAAGATATTGCAGATAGCAGGTGTCACGCCTATATTTAGGGGTAACTCACTGATTGAAAATGAAAGTATTTGTGCGACAGTTAAAATGATTATAGAAAGTACGATTGCAACAGTAATTTGCAATGAAGTAAATTTTATATGCTCCATTTTATGTATCAACCTTTCTCAATGACTTTGCAACAAAAACTGGAAAGCTACTGAAAAGAAATTCTCGCATTTGCTGTCAAATTTCTACCTTATTGTGTAGTGGTCGCCGGTTGAAAAAAACACTGGACGCAGGGCTGACAGGCCGCTACATCCGGCATTTTTTATTATATTATTGATCCAGTTTTTTCTTCCCTTTGCTCATAGACTTAATGATTACAATGGTGAGCTTCCAAAGCAACCATCCAATAGCAAAAATTACTGCACCAATCAAAATAGAAATAGGGAGAAAAGCTATCGCATTAGCAGAAAAAGCGCCGATGCTGATACCAATTTCTGTAATTTCGTATCCCATTAAATGAGCAACGAGCTTGATAATACCCGCAATCGGGCAAAGCACACCACTTACCATAAAGGCGATACCGCAAATACTGGTAATTGGCAAAACAAACATACCACCAATGCCTGCAAGACTGTAAAACGCAATTACGGCACTCAACCGACGCCAGTTAAAACCATTGTTTTTTGCAACAGCTTCCCCTAAATAGGCTCTTGCAAGTTCTTTCGGATTTCCCAGTCGCTCAATGATCTGTTCTGTGGAAGTACCGCTGGCCTGTAATTCAAGCATTTCGCTTTTAATCTCTTTGACAATGTCCACACGCTCTGATACAATCAGTGGTTTCAGATATTTTTCAATTTTTTCAAGATATTCGTTAAGGGATTTTTCCAGTTCCATTGTTTTATTCTCCTTTAATTTCATTGATTGCATTTAATAGATTATTCCATTCTTTAGACATTGCAGAAATATACTCAAGTCCTTTGTCCGTAATGGAATAATACTTTCTCGGCGGCAAACCCTCGGCGCTTTCCTGCCATGAGGATGAAACATAATCTTCTTTCATTAGCCGTCTAAGTAGCGGATAAATTGTATTCTCTTTTGCGGCCAAAATAGGATATTTTTCTAATGTGCTGATAATTTCATATCCATAGGACGGTCGCTGCTTTATCATTAACAGAATACAAAATTCAAGTGTCCCTCGCTTAATCTGGGATTTCCAATCGTCAATATTCATGTACTGTACCTCCTGCCTATATATCGTACTACACAGTATATCTAATGTCAAGAGTATATTCAAACAAACTTTGTATGTATCTTATCTAATAACTTAAAAACTCTATCTGTCTACGCATTTAAGCCGCTGAAAAACCCGCCATTTCGGGGCTTTTTCGGCATGGTCGGCGGGCAGGCAGGACAGGTTATCCAATCCCCGCCAGAGAGGACTTCAAAATGCGTAGGAAAATTCTTCTTATGGTGTTATTCCCGGCGCTTCTGTGGTATGCTCATAATAAAACTATGACAGGAGTGTTTAAGGGATGGCCGAACAGGAAATGTTGCTGGACAGCGCCACGATCAAGGCCGCCGTTGCAGGTGAGAAGTGGGCCACGGAAAAGGTGATCCAACACTACACCCCTATGATCGACGTGCTGGCCGTTGACGAAGATATGAAGCAGCACCTTATTCTGAAACTGCTGGAAGAACTGCCACACTTTCCGATGGGGCAGGCATAAAGAAAAAGAACGCCGGACGCAGAGGCACACAGCCCCCGCGCCCGGCGCTTTGCGATGCTTAGATCACTCTTACACTTTATATTGCATATTGTATTGCTCTAAAACCACATTGATGATATACTAAGAAAAGAATATCAAGTGTGTATCTACAAGTTAAAAGAAAGGGAAAAATATACTATGCTCAAATCAATTATAACATTGATAGTTACCCTTATTGTAGGAGTTGTATTCATGGCAATAGGAAATGATTTCCTTAATGGATCTACTGATCTCGGTGTGATTGTAGCCGTTGCCGTAGCGGGGGCCTTGGTTGTGTTTTTTAATGGACAGAAAGGAAAATGAAAGGTACGATTACAAAATAGGATTTTTGATGTGGAGAGCTGATTATGGAGAATATATTTGATAAGTTCAAGAAATTAAATTTAGACACCTCGCCCATAGGTCTATCAATCGAATTGAGAGAACCATTTTTTTGTACGCCGATTGGAGCCCAAATTATTGGGTGGGATAATGGAATACATTATTGCTTTATCAAGGGATTTAAGGAGATTGTTTTTTGCGTAAATCCAGAAACGTGCTGTAATTATTATGTTTATCCACTTGCTAAAGATTTTACAGATTTTTTAAGGTTGCTTCTTTCTCTGAAAACAACAAATGCAATTCAACAAGTAGTGTGGATGGATAAAGATGCTTTTGAAAACTTTATGAATGATCCTGATGAAGTTAGATATACAAGTAGTGAGCCAGTGCAAAGCATACTTCAAAATATTTCCTCTAATTTAGAGGTTGAACCGATAGAAAATCCATTTGATTATATCAAAAAACTCCAAAAGGATTTTCCGTATAAAGAGATAAAGTTTACAGATGAATTTTATAATATAACTGGTTTAACACGGCAAGAGAATATCTAAAAAAGTTGCAGAGGACACTTTCAACAGTGTTCTTCTGCAACTTTTTTGTTGACTAATTAAACTTTTGATTTTTGTGAGATTTCTTTGAAAAGGATGCCGTTAATAACCAGCCCACCAACTTGTTACCTGTGTATGTGTTGCTTTTGGAAGATGAATCAGATTGCTATACGCATTACTTCCGCCGTATGCAAGCGGGCGAATATGGTGAACATCGTATAAACTGCGATTTAAGGTAACGCCCGTATTGGCGGTGTAAGTATTATAGTAGGTATCAGCTAAATTAGACGGACGAGTAGTTGTTGCACCTTTGGCATAGTTAGCAGGCGGCATGGGTAGGCTTTTCCCGCTTACAGAATCAGAAAAATTAAAATTCCAAGCGTGTCCTGTTCTATTAGAAAGTGCAGTTGTTGTTACGCCACTTCCAGAAGTAGCATTATCATAGTCCGTAATAGTGTAGGCAACATAATAATACCCTGTTTTTGCAGGAACTGTCCATGTGTAATCTACGCCATACTCACTGTTGGATGTATATGTATGGTAAACAGAACCCCCAACATTTGAGTAAGAGCCGGATAATGTTGTAAAACTCCCCTTTAATTGAGCTGTCAATTTAATATTTGGTTTCACAAAAGGAGAGGTTGGGCAATCAACATTAAAATACCAAGTAAATTCGCCACCACTGGTTTTTTTAATTCCAGCACGGACAAGATAAATTTCAATTCCTCGCTCACTGGGAGTATCAGCAGATCCTTTAGGAACAGGGATGGCAACTTCGTCGAAAGTAAGAAGTTCACCATCCTCAACAAGCATTTCACCCGTGGTCGTATCGTAATGAGTGACTTGCCCGGAATCAGCGGGAGAGGTATCCATGACGGCTTCCAACTCATTCTGGTAGGGTTCAGCCGCAATAGCAGTAATCGACATTCCTATGGCCATCATGGTGACAAGCACCAAACTCACAATTTTCTTTAAGTGTTTTTTCAACATACAGTCATTCCTCCTTATTAGGTATCGTAAATAGAAAATGCCATCAAACTATCATCCCAATGGAATCACCTCTTTCATTCATTTCAATCGCGCAATCCCCTTATGTTTTATGGTAAAATTATACAAATTATGAAGTATAAAGTCAATATTATATGAACAATACAGTGTAATATACTAAAAAGCGCCGGACGCAGAGGCCATACAGCCACCGCGCCCGGCGCTTTGCTATACTTGGATCACTCGTCCGTGAAATGGAACTGCCGCGCCTCAAAGTCGGCGTCGTGCATGGCGTCCAGCTTGTCTGCGGTCTGGCGGGCCAGCGCCGCCATGTCCTCGTCCATGTCCGGCAGAGCGGCCCGGATGTTGGCCGCCGTCCTGCGCCGGTCGCTCTTGTGATACATACAGATCAGGTTTTCTTCCTCCACGGTAAACTGCATTGTCATACCTCCAATTCGTTTTTCTTGGTTCTGGCCGGGGCCTTTTTCGGGGCTTGGGCCTGTTTGGTTTCGGATAGCTGCCTGCGGATGGAAGCGCGGGGCCTCCGCACTTCCTTGTCCCGGTTCTCGTCCTTGCCGATCACCGCATACAGGCCGTGCCGGTCTTTCATGCCGGTAAAGGCCAGAGATTTATAGGGCAACATGGAAAACAGCCGGTCGGTGTCCTTGCTGGATGCCATCTGCACGAAATACGGGGACAGCTCCACCATGAAATGCGTCTTGTTGGGGCTGTTGGGGGCGGACAGATCTTTCAGCCCGGCCACGATCCGCTGCGCCTCGGCCAAAATCATGCCGTCATGCAGCGCCGTGACGTGGGCCTTGAAGTCGCCGGGCGCAAGCTGCGCCCGGCCTTTCTGTTCCTGCCGCAACAGCTCCCGCAGGTGTTCCGGCTCATTAGGCTTGGCCTCATACCGCAGGAACGCCCCCAACTTGGGATCGGGCCGCCCGTCGAAGTACAGACCGGCGGGCTGCTCCCGGTCGCCCTTTTCATAGTGCAGGATGATGTTGTCGACCTGTACCGCCTCGGCTGCGACGTGCCGGAAGTGCTGGGGATAGTCCAACTCATAGAGATTGCCGCGAATGACGCCTCGCACCTTGCCGGTCAGCTCCACGGCGTAGGCCAGCACCCGGTCACGGGTCTGCTCCCCGTAAAACTTCCATGTGTTGTGCTGCCGGGTGCCTTGCAGGTACACATCACTTTCCCGGAAACAGTGCGTCCCGGACGGGCGGGACATCCACAAAAGCGTCCTGTCCTCGGCCTTGTCGCTGGCAGCGGCCCGCCCGATGATCTCTTTGTCGATCTCAAAATCGTTGCGATAAAAGGCGGTGTTCTGCCGCATGAGCTGTTCCAGCGCGGCCAGAACATCCACATTCTCAAACCTGTTCATGGTGTCACACCTCCAATTCCTGTGCTTTTTCCCGCTGCGGCGGTTTCTTCTGCTGTTCCTCCTTGGCGGCTTTGAGCTGCGCCCGGATGGACGGTTTTTTCTGTTTCTGCGCCGGGCGCTGGGGCTGCTTGGGCTTTTGGGCCTCCGCCTTGGCTGCCTCGGCCACGTCGAACAAGGAAATCTGTTCCCCGGCTTTGGCCTTGGCTTCCAGTTCACTCATGGTCGGGGCATTGTTCAGAACACCGTCGATCATGTTGTAGTTCTGCTCGGTCGTCATTTCAGCGGCCTTGATGGGGCTTTCCTGCTGGGCGGGGATGGCAAAAGCGTCTGTGCCGTTGCCCATGATAAGATACTTGCCGTCCTCGGATTGGTGGTGGAAACCATAGCCTGCGGCTTCCAACTGCTCCCGGTTCATATCCGTTACAAGGAAACTGCCCCGTGGGGTCTGGATGCTCTCGCCGGTCAGCAATTCCCGTGGCGTAAGCTGTTTTTCCCGCTGCAAGAAGAACTCCGGCACCGGCGTAAAGCCGAAGCTGTCACAGTAATGGGCTTCCTCCTTGCCGCTACGGTTCAGCACCACAACGTCGGAAACGGAAAGGCTGTGGCCGGTGAAGTCGGCGGGACGGTCAAGGTTGAATGTACGGTAAATATCCTCCAGCGTGGTTTTGCCGTCCAGCGGGGCCGTGTAAACCAGATCGTAATTCTGCCGGTCAACGGCCAGCCCCGCTTCCTGCAAGCTCTCGTAAGCCTCAAAGCGATAGTCCCGTGTTTCCGGCCCGTCTTTGAGCTGGTAGATGGTAAAGGTATCGCCCTGCTTCGGGGGATCGACGGTGAAATACGGGTTTTCCCATTGGGTGAACGGCATATCCGGCATGGCCTTGTAGCTGCCGTTCTCCACCACATAGGGCCGCACCCGGTCAAAGCCGATTTCCTGTGCCACACGGGAAAGGCTTTCCAGTACCACGGGATCACTCCGCAGCCGTTCCATGCGGGTGAAGTCCTCCGCAAGATAATTCTGGCCCGCCCGCACATGGAGAATATCGGCGGCGCTCATGCCGTCCTTGCTTTCCATGCCCAGCGTCAGATGGGCATAGGGTCGGCCTTCGGTGTTCAAATCCTTGGCCTCGCTGTTATAGGGCTGGCTCCGCAGCTCGTCGAACCGGGCCTTGGCTTCCTCAAAGGTAGCGAAATGCTCTATCGGGGTCTGCTGCTCGGCATTGGTGGCCCATGTTTTCAGATCGGGAATGATGTAAAAGCCCCATTCCCGGCTTGCCTCCGGCGCGGCGGCGCTGCGCTCGGCCAGTGTCTTTTCGGCCCGTTCCCGCACATCGTCCCGCAACGGCACCGTATAGAGGGTGGACGCAGAGGAAAAGCCCACGTTATTGAAAACGTAGTCTACATCGGCCTCTTTCAAGGCTCCTGCCGGGTAGTAGTCGGCCCGTGTTGGGGTGTCGCTCACCTTGCCGCTGGCAATGTTATGGTTCAATCCCGTTTCCAGATGGGTACAGATTTTGCCGTCCACGGCCAGCGTCACATAGTACCAGCCAATATAACCGCCGGTCTTTTCATCGGCTCCCTCGTTGAACTCCACATTGAGCAGCGTGTAGGGCTTCAAGCCCTTTTGGGCCGCGATCTCGTTGTCCTTGGCCTCCCGCTGCAACAGCGCGGGCAGGGCCGCTTCCTTGGTGGCCTTGACGATTTCCGGGTTGTACTGCACCAAAGTACGGTTGACACATTCCGTCTGCACCTTGACCGTCTTGGCTTTTGGCGTCAGGTGGTTGCCGATAAACAGGGACGCGCCGTTGTCAAAACGGATCGTCATATCGCTGGTGCCGCGCCATTTGCCGGTACAGGGGGACGTGTGGATTTCGCCGGTCTTGCAGCCAAACGCCTGCGCGATCACATCAATCTTGGCCTGCAAGGGCAGGTCTTTGTAGCGGTCAGCGATTTCCAGCGCCTTTTCCTGCAACTCCGTCAGGGTTTCGGCGGGGGCCGCCTGCGGCTCGGCATCGGAAGTAACTTCCTGCGCCGGGGCGGTTTCCGGCTCCGGCACGGGTTCTTGTTCCGGGGTGGGTTCCTGTATCGGCTGCTCCTGTTCCTTGGCATACAGCTCCTTGACGGCCTCCTGCGTCAGTTCCCCGGTATTGAGCTGATCCATCAGCTCCCGGCACCGTTCCGGCGTCCCGACATAGAGAACATCCCCGATTTTGGCCCTGCCGTTATCCTGCGGGATATAGGCTTGCAGTATATACAGGTTTTCCCGGCTGTCGCTGCGGGGGTTAGCGTGTACCCGGTAGAAGTAGTCCGGCTCGGCCTGTTCCTGTGCCGCCTGCGCCTGCTGTTTCCGGTTGCTGTTGCGTTGCAGCTCCGTGGGCTTGATGCCGGAAAGGGGCTGAATACAAGCGATCCTGTCCGACGCATAGTAGGCATTGTCGTTCAAAAGCCGCTGCCATGCGCCCACACTCGGCGCCCAGCGGAAACCGTGTTCTTTCAACTGCTGGCGGGCGTCCGCCTCCGGCTTGCCGTCAAAGAACACCTGCAAGCGGCCCTGTTCCCGGTTGGCCTCCACATGGCCGCCGTCAAATTCCCAGCCCACATAGGCCACTTCATTTGCGCGGGTCAGGCTTTCGATCCGCTGCCGGACACGGCGGATTTCCGCATTGTTGTTGGACAGCTCCCAACTCTGAAACGGCTTCTTTTCATAGTGCCAGCCGGACGCCATATCTGCTTTCAGGTTTTCAAGGTTTTCAGGAGAAAGGTGCGGGCAGCCGTCCAGCGTACCGTGTTTGCGGTAATAGGCATTGACCGCTTTCATGGTTTCCTGCGCCTTTTCCAGACCGGCCAGCTTCTTTTGCAGCTTGGGAATGGCCTGCGGGTCGTCTTGCCGGATGCCGCCCATGCCGGTGCTGCGGATTTTATCAAGCAGCCCTTGGATGTACTGCCATTCCTGCATATTGCTGTCGCGGGCCGCGTTCTGTTTCTCTTTCTTGCGTACCGGGAAATTGGAACCACCGGCAATCAAGATGGACGGAACACGGGCGTCAATCTCATAGCCGTGGTTCATGTTGGCAGCCAGCTTTCGGGCATAGGTATCAAGCAGGCTGTCGATCTTCTCATGGTACATGGGATCGACGCGCTTTTTCTGTTCCTGTGCCAGTGCAAAGGCTTCATCCACATAATGCCGGTACTCGGCTGTGGCGCTGCCGGGCTTGTAATCGGAAAAGCTGTTCATTTCCTTGGCACGGCGGGCCGCGCCCTCATTGATGGAATAGTAGTAGTCGGACGCCGCAGGCTCTTTCACCGGCTGTTCCGGGGCTTCCTGCTGGGGCGGCTCTTGGGCTTCCTGCGGCTGGGCCGGGGCCTCATAGCCAGCCGCCGCATATTCCTCCACAGTCATACCGGCGTCGGCGGCCTCTTGTGCAATTTCGGCCTCCACCTGCGCCTTGTAGTCTTGCAAGCTCTGGTCGAAGTTGGTCAGTTTCGGCATTTCCGGCAAAGGCTCTCCGTGGTTGAGCAGCGGACGGCACTCCATAGCGTAGTCCACCAGCGCCCCATAGTAGGCAGTTTCCTCCGGCGTCAGGGTGTCGCTGGACGCCAAACGGGTCTGCGCCTCCTGTTCCAGCCGGGACAGGTTGCAATGCAGCTCCATGTAGGGGATGATCTCGGTGAGAAAGGCTTCCCGGCTGGCGTGATCCTCCGCCCATGCCTCCGGGCCGCCCTGCCGGGTCAGATGGTCTTTCCATTTTTCGTCGTTCAGATAAAAGGTCTGATAATCCCGGATATGCTCAATCAGGGAACCGTCCCGGTCGCCAAAATCCTGCCGCCCGGAATAACTGTGCGGCTCTCCTTGGAATGTAAAATCAATACGGAAGTCGGTTTTGTCATAGTAGCCGCCGCCTCGATGTTCTGCGTCCAGCCGGGCAAACAGGGTGTCGGCCTCATGCAGCGGCATTTGCTGGCCCATTTCCAGATCGGGGCTTTCAGTGAAAAGGATCGTCACAACTGGCTCTGCCGTGGGGTCAAGGGCGGGCTGCTGTGCGGCCTTGGCCTCCGCAATTTCTCGGTCAATCCGGCTTTTCACCAGCTCGTCCACATGGCCGTGCTGCATTTCAAAGCCATGTTCGCAAAGCTCATTGATAAGGGCAATCACCTTGTCCGTGTTGTCCACGGCCTCGGCGTACTCCACGATCAACCGGCGTTCCTCGTTGCCCATGCGCTGTCCGTCACGCTCGGCCCAGTCGATCAGGGCGTTGGCCCGTTCCGTGGGGGTGGCCTCCGGCATAATGAGCTTGTTGTTCAAAAGGCCGTCAATCCCATTCCACGGCTGCGGCTCCGGCTGGGCCTCGGCCCGTTGCAGCGTCCCGTCGCCGGAAAGGACAAAGCCCTGTGTCTGAATGGCGTCCAACGTGCCTTGCGTCACTTCGCCGGTGGATTTCACATCGGCGTCAATCAGGGTTTGCAGCATAGCCTTTACACTGTCTGTCATTTCCTGCTGCTGTTCCGGGGGCAGCTTGGAAAACACACTGTCGGGGGCAGGCTGCTCGGCGGCCTGTTCCACGGTCGGCTCCACAGTTTGCTCCACGGCCTGCTGCGCCTGCCGCTGTTGCTGAAGCTCGGCAAGGTGGCCGTCGATGGCGGTAATCAGCTCATGGGCGGTGGCCCGGATGGTTTCAAGGGACGCCCGCAGCTCTTTCAGGTCTTTGCCGGAACTCCAACCGGCCACATACCCAAAGGAATAGTCGGACGTGTCCAGCCCGTAGTGCTGGCAGACGGCATAGGCCACGCTCTCGGCCTGCACCTCGCGGGTGCGGCTGTCGGGCCGGTCGGCCTGTTCGGTCACAGGGGCGTCCGGGTCAATGGCGTGGAGCTTGGCATGGGCAATCTCATGGATGGCTGTTTTCAAAGTTTGCAGCTCACTCATGTTCTCCTGTATGGCGATCCGCTTTTCCGTCAGGTGGTAGTAGCCGTGAGAACCACCGGGGATGTCCTCAAAGGCCATCGGGACGGGGGAAGTCTGTTCCAGCGCCTTGAAGAAGTCCTCGTATTGCTCTACATTCCCGGCCAGCTCTTCCACACCGATAGAGGGCAGCGGTTCGCCCTCGGTCTGGCTCACGTCAAAGACAGACACAATCTTGAACGCCGGAACTTGGATTTCTTTTTTCTCGGTGACGGGGTTCCCGTCCTTGTCCATGACCGGCTGGCCCTGTTCGTCCAGCTTGGGCACTTCCTTTTTCACCTTGTAGGGGGCCGGGGCCAGAATCTTGATGCCTTTCTCGCCCCGTTTCACATTGCGGTGAAAATCGTCCCGCCACTTGTTGTAGCCCGCCACAAGCTGTCCGC
>DXUR01000540.1 GCA_019417795.1 Clostridiales bacterium
GGTGCGGATATCGTGGCTCATGTTGGCAAGGAAGTCCGTCTTGGCCTTGCTGGCACGCTCTGCGGACTGCAGCGCCTCGGCGGCAACATCCTGCGCCCGCCGCATCTCGTCGTTTGCCTGCGTCAGCTGGATGTTGTATTGCTCCAGACGGAGGTTCGCTTCTTTTTCTGCCTGCAGCTCCTGCTGCTGCTTTTGCCGCAGGAGAAACCAGCCGACGAAAACTGTTATGACCGAGAACACCATCGCAATGACGATGATGATGACCATGACGATGTTGACCAGCTTCTGCGTATTCACGGCCACATATTCTGCCGGAACAAGGAACGCCAGCGTCCACTGGGCGTTTTCCATCTGCTTCAGGGCGTAGTAATACTCAGTCCCGTCCAGCACGGCGTTGGAATAACAGGAGCCTGTGCGGGCAAGCCGCTCCTTTGCTGCTGCAAAGGAAGAACCGTGCAGATAGGACATCTGGGAGAGCACGGTGTATACGTTATGCCCCTTCAGCAGCTCGGTATCATTGGCGTTGAACAGCTTGAAGCCGTTGTTGTCCAGCACATAGACGCTGTTGTTATTTTCGTAGGCGTCGCAGCGGAAATTATCGTTCAGCTGGGTCATACTCTGGGCGATGCCAAAGTAGCGCAGGGTGATCTCTTTCTCTCCGCTTTGCAGTGTAATGGGGGTGGGGAGCTGTTTCAGGAACACCATCCGGGAGTCGTCCACGGTCAACGAATTGGAAACATAGCTGACCCGCTCCGGTGCGCTTTCCAGATAGGTTATTCCTCGCAGCAGCCCCGTGCGGCCATGCGTGGTATAATAATGTCCGGCAGAGTCCACGGCGATCAGATCGATCTGTTTTTCATGGTAATTGGAAAGCTCCGACAGCTTTTTCAGATAGCGGTAGAGATCGGTATCGGTCTCCAGCGGGGTGTAGTATAAATAATTACACTGCACATCCACCTCGTCCCAGTGGTTGTCGATCAAATCCTCCAGGCTGTGGAACATCTGGTGGGTGACCTCTTCCATCTGGCTCAGCCGCTCGTGGTAGACAAGGTTTTGGATGTAGGTCTGGCTCATGACAAAAAGGGTCAGGATCAACACGATGATGACAAAGCCGGTGCCCCAAAGCAGCTTTTGGTATTTTTTCTTGTTCACATCCAGTATCTCCTGTCCGTTTTATTCAACTCCATGCGGTGTCTGCCCGGCTGATGGTGGTGTAAGCACCAAAGAAGGCTTTTGCGGCGTCCATGCCCACCACGCCGCTGTCTGTCACCGTGGTCTCCGCAGCCAATTTGTCGCTCACACCGCAGATAGCCACCTGATAGGTCTTGCCCGCCTCCGGCTGCACCGGGCTTACCAGCACATAGGGGTAGCCCTTGCCGTTGCCGTAGGCATCGTAGCCAGAAGCCAGCAGGTCGTTGATCTGCTGCCCGGTCAGGGTGACGGTCTGGATAGTGCGATTCCAGCCGGTGGGCAGGATGGCCGAAAGGTCGTAATCCGTAATGCCCTTGGCGTACAGCTTGGCGGCTACGCCGTGGTGGTTCTGCTCGGTGGGGTTGCCGGGGATCCATGTGCTCAGCGAGACCAGCGCAAGGTCGCTGCCGGTGGCCTGTGCAAAGCAGCGGCCTACCAGCATGGCGCAGTCCTGCTGCGAAAGCTCCTCCGTAACGGTAGTGATGACATCCGGGGTGTTGTTCACCACACTGTCCTGATCCTCGTCCAGCTGACGGATGACATCCTCCATGGTGGCGTTGCCCTTGATGAAGTCCAGCATTTTAAGGCCGGTGGTCACGATGGTGTTTTCCCAGCCGGAATAGATAAAGGGCGCGGTGTTGCCTGCGTTCAGGGCATCGGCAACATCGGCGTAGTAGGTGCCGTCTGCCTTTGCACCCTTGAAGGGCAACAGGCTGCTTTTCAGCGCCGTTGCGGGCTGCAGAGCGCTGGTGCCTGCAACGGTGGAAAGCACACGCATCACCTTGAGCGCATCTTCCAGCTTCTGGGGGCTCTGTTTCAGCTTTTTATTCAGACCGTAGAAGCGGTTCACATTCAGCACAAAAACGTTCTGGGTGCCGTCCTCCGAGAGAAACGGCATCAGCCCAAATTTATCGGCGTTGCCGTCTGCCTCCACAATGCCGTTGGTGTTTCCGATCAAAAACAGGGTGTTGCCCTCGGCCATCCTCTGCCGGGTCACATTGTCGTCAAGAGCATCACCGGAGTCGTTCAGCATCCCGATATCCTTCCACTTTTTGACATACGCCATTGCCTGCATCATGCCGGGGGTGTTGCTGACATTTGCCTTGCCGGAAAGATAATCCTTCTGCCACAGTCTGCCATCCAGTGTGCCGAGGAAATCGGCATCTGCAATGTTGCACAGATACTGGAAACCGTAGCCCGGATACTGGATCTGTGACAGGCAGAGATCGACCCCGGCTTCCTTGGCTTTTGCAGCCAGCACTTCCAGCTCAGCGAAAGAATTGGGCAGTTCCCAGCCGTGTTCCCGCAGCAAGGTCTTGTTGTAGGTGATGCCGTAGCAGTTGTAGGTCGAGGGCAGCAGGTAGATGGCACCGTTGTCGAACACGTCCTGCAGACGGGACTCCACATAGTTATCCGTAAAATCGTAGCCGGAAAGGTCCAGCAGTTTGTCGGAGACCAGATCAATCTGGGGATCGTAGTAGGTCAAGGTGCAGACGTCCGGCAGGTCGCCCGCCGCAAACATATTCTGCAAACAGGTGGTGGTGTTATCGCCGCTGTAGGGCACGACCTCGATGTTCACTTCCGGGTAAACGCTGTGTACCTGCTCAATAAAGGCTTCTATCTCCTTATAAGGTGCCATAAAGGTGACGGCTTCGTGCACATCGTCTTTTTTATCTGTTTCGGTCTTGCCGCCGCCGCAGGCGGTCAGCGCTGCCGTGGCAGCTGCAACGCTGCAAGCCTGCAAAAAGGAGCGGCGGGAGATCTTTTTTATCATATAAATATACTTTCCTCACATTTTCGGAAGGCAGTACTGCGCAAGTGCAGGAGCGCAGTGCTACCTTAGCGATTCTTACACACCCCACAGGAACCCCTACGCTCG
>DXUR01000541.1 GCA_019417795.1 Clostridiales bacterium
TATGTAGCCTGTTGCGGCACATCCATTCAGCCGGTATTGCAGATGTTGGAACAAGTGCCGCAGCTCGACACCGTCCTGCTCTGCCTCGATAACGATGAAGCTGGTCATCAGGCCAGCCGCCGGATGCAGAATCAGTTAGAGGTGCGCTATTCCGTGGAGCGCCTAATCCCGGAAAACAAAGACTGGAATGACGATCTGACCCTGAACAGCGAAAATGCTCAGGGTCTTGCTATGAATGAAATGAGGTGAAACGTTGAACGCAAGTATTTGGATCCTGATCGCAGCGGGAGCAGCAATGTTCCTTGTCATCGGTGGGCTGTCCATGATGTCTCATCACTATACCCTTGGCAATATCAAATCCCGCACTGTAGGCGATGGGCAGCACGGTACAGCCCGATGGGCCACCGACAAGGAAATCAGGCAGACCTATGCCCATGTGCCCTTCAAGGTCAGAGAATGGCGCCGAGGACAGAATCTCCCCACGGAGCAGGGATTGATCCTCGGCTGCAAGGGGCAACCGCAGGAGCTCACCGCACTGGTGGACAGCGATGACATTCACTGCCTTATGATCGGCGCCAGCGGTATTGGCAAGACCGCTTTCTTCCTGTATCCCAATCTGGAATATGCCTGCGCCTCCGGTATGAGCTGGCTGGCGCTGGACAGCAAGGGTGACCTGGCCCGCAATTACGGCACGATTGCGAAAAACTGCTACGGCTATAATGTGTCCGTCATTGACCTGCGAAATCCCACTCGCTCAGATGGCAACAACCTGCTGACACTGGTCAACCGCTACATGGACATCGCAAGAAAAGACCCAAAGAATCTGGCGGCTCGAGCTAAGGCAGAGAAATACGCTAAGATCCTTGCCAAAACCATTGTCAACCCCGATGGCGATGACAGCAATCGCGGACAGAATGCCTTTTTCTATGATGCGGCGGAGGGCTTGCTCACTTCAGTCATCCTGATGCTGGCGGAGTTTCTACCGCCGGATAAGGAGCATCCCCAGGAACGCCGGCACATCGTCTCTGTCTTCAAGCTGGTGCAGGATCTGCTGGAACCCAGCAAGGTAAAGGGCAAGAGTCACTTCCAGCTCCTGATGGGCAAGCTGCCGCCTGACCACAAGGCCAGATGGTTTGCGGGTGCTGCACTCAACAGCGCAGAGCAGGCCATGGCCTCTGTCATGTCCACGGTACTTTCTCGTCTCAATGCATTTCTGGACTCGGAACTGGAGCAGGTGCTTTGCTTCGACAGCGCCATCGATGCAGAGAAGTTTGCTTCTGAAAAGTCTGCCATCTTTCTCATTCTTCCGGAGGAGGACACCACCAAAAACTTCATGGCGGGCTTGATGATTCAAAATCTGAGCCGTGAACTGTTTGCTGTGGCGGATGAAAACGGAGGGAAGCTGCAAAACCGTGTGGTACTGTATTGTGATGAGTTCGGCACTATGCCTCCCTTCGATGTCCTTCCGCTGTTCTCCGCAGGCCGTTCCCGCCGCCTGACGCTGGTGCCGATCATTCAGTCCTTAGCGCAGCTTGAAAAAAACTACGGAAATGAAGGAAGCGAAATTATTCAGGACAACTGCCAGGACACCATCTTCGGCGGCTTCGCACCCAACAGCCAGACGGCGGAGGTGCTGTCCAAGGCGCTCGGAAACCGCACCGTTCTGTCTGGATCGGTGAGCCGTGGGAAGAACGACCCCAGCCAGAGTCTGCAAATGATGGAGCGTCCACTGCTGACGCCAGATGAGCTGAAGTCTATTCCCAAGGGGAATTTTATTGTCCAAAAGACGGGACAGCATCCCATGCGTACCCGCCTGCGGCTTTTTCTGGAATGGGGTATCTCCTTCGAGGAGCCTTATATTGTTCCGGAGCGGGTAGATCGTGCGGTAGCTTATGCAAACCGTGAGGATCTGGAGCGAAATCTTCCGCAATCAAGCAAGGCGGAGAATGCGGATATGCGTGGAGCCTATGCCGTTTCCGGACGCGGCGGCATTGCCCATGAGCCTGCTGCAGATAAGCCCCGGCGCAGGGGCGGCAAGCAGATGAAAACTTACGGTGAGGAGGATCTATGAGTTACTTTGGAACAATTTACGCCGACACCGAACTGCCCTCCAGAGCGAGGGCAGTTTATATGTATCTGCGTGACCGTGCAGACAGCGAGGGAAAATGCTGGCCAGGAATCAAGACGATTGCGTCCGACATGCGATTGTCACGCTCCACGGTCAAACGGGCATTGACGGATCTGGAGCAACATGGATACCTGCAAAAGATCCCACGCTACCGTGACAATGGGAGCAGCACATCCAACCTGTATTCCATGCAGTAAGTCCGTAAAAAAGCGCAGTCCTCCGCCAAGGGAGGACTGCGCCCATTTGCTGAACCCAGGGGAGGTTCATGATGGACCTCCCAGGAGGACTCACTTTATCGGAGATTTAACACAGAGAAAGAAACAAGCGTCACTTCCAGAATTGCTCTAAAACCCTCTATGATATGCAAACTATAAAAGAGCGTATTGGTTATCCGAAGTATAAGTATAACTCTTATTAGATATTCTCAGCATATCGTAATTCTTTGGATTTGCGATGGCATCGTAGCAAAACTCAGCACCCATCATTAGTTGGCGCTGACATTCGCCAATCTCAGGAACCACATCAGCATAGATGCTATTATTTACATAGCACATAGAACATGATATGGGATTTAACTCTACAATGTCTATATACGAATTACCGTTGCTGTCAATAAATTCGCCTAAATCTAATGCGTAGTTAGCTGGGGAAACGCCCAATCTTCTAATGTGATCTACCATATGTATGGCAATATTTTTGTGTGATTTTGGCACGGTGTGTTTGAGTGAATGGAGCGCCCTGGATGAGTTGACAACCTGATTATTCAAAATAATGTGCCTGATTTCGCGTGTGCCTAACTGCATGATTAACGCTCGCTTTAGATACATTCATGTACTCAGCAACCTCTACTGAACGAGCTGAACCATGTTGCGCTTCAAGAATAAATATGGCTTTTAGATAGTCTTCTCCTGAAGAATGAAGTCTTTCTTTTGTAACCGCC
>DXUR01000542.1 GCA_019417795.1 Clostridiales bacterium
TGGAAAAGATGAAGGAACTCCGACTGTGTGAAACGGAGGTATCGCTGCGCGGCGCACTGAACCAAACCAGCGAAGCGCAGATGGACGCTCTGGTGGCGGAGCTCTGCGCGGAGTAGGCGGCGAGTCTGGCTTCGTCTGTCCGCCCGATGCCTCAAAAGCAAAACATCGTCGCTGATTTATTTAGACAACAATATGGCGTTGAGTGATGCCGAAGCTTTGAAAATGGATCGAAGCGCAGCCGCAGATGTTCTCTGCGGCTGCGCTTTTTGCATTCCGGCCACGGCGCAAACGGATGGCTTTGACCGTTGCCCTCGGTTTCTAAGGAGACACGAAGTGTGCTACATGGAAGCGTACTTCGTGATGGGATAAGATTTTTGCAGAAGATGCAGAAATCTGTCGAAACGGAGGTCGCAGCACATGAATCCATATAAAGAAATACTCCGAAAATTCTTCTCGGAATATGTCAGCGCTTTGAGAAAACGCAGGGGACTGACACAGGAGCAGATGGCGGAAAAGCTTCGCATCACCGGACGGGCATACAGCGATTTGGAGCGGGGCATATACTGCTTTTCCGCCGTTGCGCTGGTGTTCCTGCTGCTCATGCTGGAGGAGGGGGAGATAAAGGAGCTTTTATCACCCCTGCGGGATGAGATCGAAAAAGTTGAGGGCAGAGAGGTGGCGTAGTGATCCATGGAAATGGGGGACATATACGGGCTTTTGCGCTATCTTGGCCTATCTGCGGAAAGCACTCGCTTTTTTCACGTTTCGTATGCGGTCTATCTGACGACACGGCAGCCAGCCCGGACGCCGTTTGCCGAATGGTGGCTGTACCCGGCAGTTGCCGGACACTATCACACCTGCATTTTCAACGTGAAACACAGCGCCTGCGTTGCAGTAGACCGGGTATGGGAAACGAAAAGAGAAGCGCTGAGATCCATTACGAAGTATCCCTTGAAGCGGGAGCCTCTTCCTTCGGAGTTTATTGCCATTCTTGCCGCCTACATCAAGAACGGAGATGCAGCGTGAACCTTTTGCAGTACCATGTGCTTAGGGATGCAAGAAACAATCGGCACACAGGGTAAGGCTGAAAGCGAAACGTCATCATGGGGAAAATGGGCTCTGCCCTTGTGAATTATTTATGGAGTACGAAGGTATGGGACGGACGAATGTCGGGAAAGGCTATACACAGATGCTCCTGCGGGAAAAGCGAGATGTCAAAGTCATGGCGAAAGAGGTCTGCACGAATGCGCCATCTGCGCCCGTTACAGCGACTGCGCCGCACCGATGGTTGAAGACCATTGAGAACAAATTCGCGGATGCGTTAAGAATCCCTTCGCTATGTCGCTACCCTCAATGCGGTGGCAATGATAGAAGATCTCTGCGATGTGTGTGATGACAAGTACGGCCGAGGGCAGATATCCTGCTTCGTCATTACGAAATTAACAGCATGCCAGTTGTGAAGGCTTCTCCGTAAACTGCGCGCTCTTAACAAAGATATTATGCGCTAAGAGGTATCCTAAGCAACATGAAGAGTTTTGCAGACGAAGAAAGGAAGATCAAAATAGATGAAATTGAACCAGCAGACAGCAGCACTTGCGTTATGCACGCTTCTTGGAGTCTCTGTACTTGCAGGCTGTGGAAGAAGTGGAGATTTTTCTGAACTGCAGCCGGCAGTAAATAAAATCGAGTACACAAACCTGAACGACAGCGGATCAAGGGAACTTTTGAAGGAGCTGCTCTCCGACACAGGCGTGCCGGACGGGCGTATTCAGAGCTTTTTCCGCCGTGTGGACCGCTTTAATGACAGCGTGAAGCAGGAATGGCTTACGGATGGCTTTGAGGAAGCAGAGCTGCTGTATACGAAATATGACCCTTATACAATGCAGGACGAATGGACGGCGAAAAACGGGACGTTTCCGGGCTATAACTGCCGGATCACCGCCATGAGCCTGTTTGGGGACTTCCTCTCCGTGAGCGCAGACTCTCAAATCAATGCCGGTGAAGATGTGCTGTTTGTGGACGAGGAGACGCTGAAAACAGATCCCGATGCGCTGGGCGGAAGCAGCCTTGCAGATTTCCGCGCACTGTATTCCTCCATGAAGGCGGAGGATACCACGGAGATCAAGCGTCATGTACAAACCGTACAAGAGGAATGGGCATCCCGCGGCGTTACCTTTCGGGAGAATGAAAGAATCCGCCTCATCACGGTATTCTTCCACGATAAGCCGACCGAGGAGGAATCTCTGCTGTTTGTCGGGCATGTTGGCGTACTTTTGACGGCGAAGGACGGGACGTTGTATTTCGTAGAAAAGGTCGCCTTCCAGGAGCCGTACCGGATGCTGCGCTTTGCCGACCGAACGGCACTGAGCGATTACCTTATGGGGAAATATGACACCTCATGGGGGCAGGATACGGCAAGCCCCTTTATCATGGAGAACGACAAGCTTATGGACACAAAGTCCCCTCATTCTAATTAATAGCAGAGGGCGGCAGCATTTTGTGCTGTCGCCCTCTTGATTACCGAACAGCAAAGACGGGCGGGGCTGTCAACGGTGGGCGCAGCCCATTCACTTGCCGTTGACTGGCTTGGCTGGGTTTGCTATTTATTTCCTCACCATTCCTGTGTCTTGGCTGCCTTCCGGATTTTCATTATCTGTATTTGATATATACTGCCAGGAATTGCAGAAACCAACGCAAAGATGCCAAAGATTATAGATTGCTCTGTAACTGCAAATAGTGCAAACATGAGCAGTAGAAATAGCCACGGATTGCGTAAGTTGCGATAATTTTTTTCTTTATCGTCATAAGAGGTATGGAGTTCAAACGGCTTTCCATCATTTGCTTTTTCCACAATCAATAGTTCTCGGTTAAAGGTTGTTGCGTTTGTCGCAATACGCCCGCCCCGTTCTGCCCATGGCCGCCAACGAGCCTTTCCAACAGAATAGTTTAGATTGATATTTTTGAAAAACACCTTATATCCCATATCCTCCAAAAAGTTGGCATAGTCTATTGAACTCTCTTTTGATTTTTCTCCGATAAACTCTACGCAATAGGTCACTTCATCAG
>DXUR01000543.1 GCA_019417795.1 Clostridiales bacterium
ACATCAATCCGCTGGACATCAACACGAACTACTCCGAAGAGGAAAACCCGCTGACACTGAAATCCGACTTCATTCTCTCCATGTGTGAGCTGATTGTCGGCGGCAAGGACGGGTTGCAGCCGGTTGAGAAGACCATCATTGACCGCAGTGTTCGCATGGTCTATCAGGAGTTTCTTGCAGACCCCAAACCGGAGAAAATGCCGATCCTTGAAGACCTCTACAACATTCTGAGAAATCAGAAGGAGCCGGAGGCACAGCGCATCGCAACTGCCCTTGAAATCTATGTTCACGGCTCTCTGAACGTCTTCAATCACAGAACGAATGTGGATGTCAACAACCGCTTTGTCTGCTATGACATCCGCGAACTCGGCAAGCAGCTCAAGAAGCTCGGTATGCTGATTGTGCAGGATCAGGTTTGGAACAGAGTTACCATCAACCGCGCCCAGCACAAGGCAACTCGCTACTACATGGACGAGTTCCATCTGCTCTTGAAGGAGGAACAGACCGCCGCATACAGCGTGGAAATCTGGAAGCGTTTCAGAAAATGGGGCGGCATCCCGACCGGCATCACCCAGAACGTCAAGGATCTGCTTGCCTCCCGCGAGGTGGAGAACATCTTTGAAAACTCGGATTTTGTCTACCTTCTGAATCAGGCGTCCGGCGACCGGCAGATTCTCTCGAAGGCGCTGAACATCTCGCCCAGCCAGCAGAACTACATCACCAATTCCAATGCCGGTGAGGGGCTGATCTTCTACGGCTCGACCATCGTTCCCTTCAAGGACGATTTCCCGAAGGACACCCAGCTCTAC
The DNA here is from genome assembly GCA_019417795.1 of Clostridiales bacterium. The sequence goes on from DXUR01000543.1 coordinate 810, forward strand.
CGCATCATGACCACCAAACCCGAAGAAACCGTACAGAACTAAGGAGGATTTTTGAATATGAACAACAAGATGATTACCATTCCCTACGCGGACGCTATCGAATACGGAGAGAACACCTCCGCACTGTTTAAGGCTCTGCGGGAGCTGACCGATCTGATCCGACTGGAAAGCGACCTCAAGAAGCATCACCGCGCCTACCTCCATGTGAGGGGGGACATCGACGAGAAGGTCAAGGAGGCGCGTCAGATTATGACCAAGGTATCTGTGGATATGATCGGTTTCTACTTCAAGGTTGATGTTCCCGAAAGCAGCAACAGCGACGAGAATACCCCTTTCGCTGACGCGGCGGATGTTGAAGCCGTATCTATCCCCAAGGATGAGTATGAGCTGATGATCGACGATCTGCTCACGATGTCCGAAATCATCCAGTGCGTCGCAGATATGCGCACGCAGGATGTGAAGGCAATCCGCGAGTTCGGCAAGTTCGTCCCCGCCTTTGCCGCCTTTGAGAAGAACCGCCTGAGCCTCTATCGTGAGGCGGCGAAGGAAGCCGAGGAAATCTTTGACCGTTGGGCGGACGAGATTGACGATCTCGATGAGGACTTCATGGAAGATGAGGACTATGAGCCGGGCGAGTATTACTCCGACTGATGCCCATTGAAATGTTGTCGGGTTTTACAGCCAACATTTCAATGGAAACGCAAATCCAACAGAACAGGAGGTACACCACCATACAACTTGACATCATTCATACCGGCGATTGCCTTGAAATCCTGAAAGCCCTGCCCGATGACAGCGTTCATTGCTGTGTGACATCCCCGCCGTACTACGCGCTCCGCGATTACGGCATGGATGCTCAGATCGGCAGAGAGACAACGCCGAAGGAATATATCTCGCGCCTGACGGAAGTGTTTACCGAAGTCAGGCGCGTTTTGCGTCCGGATGGAACGCTCTGGCTGAACATCTCGGACACCTACGCCGGAAAGGGCAATCAGGGTGATTTCGTTGATCCGAAGAACCCCAACGGCAGAAACGGTCAGGCTGTGGCTCTCAACAACAAGGTTGAGGGCTGCAAGCCGAAGGACATGATCGGCATTCCGTGGATGCTGGCTTTTGCCCTCCGCGATACCGGCTGGTATCTGCGCAACGACATCATCTGGATGAAGGATAACCCCATGCCGGAGAGCGTGAAAGACCGCCTATCGCGCTGCTACGAACACATCTTCCTGTTCTCCAAGTCGAAGAAGTATTTCTTTGACTACAAGGCGATCTCCGAGCCGATTGCCCCCGCAACGGCAGAACGCCTCAAGCGCGGCATGAAGGGCGGCAACAAATACGGCAAACCCGTTCCCGGTCAGCCCCAGCCGCAGTCCATCAACCGCCCCCGTGAGCATGGCGAGATCAAGGATTGTGACATCAATCCGCTCCGCAACAAGCGCGATGTCTGGAAGATCAACACCGTCCCCTTCAAGGGCGGTCACTATGCCGCCTACCCTCCGAAGCTGGTTGAAACCTGTCTTCTCGCCGGTTGTCCAGAAGGCGGCATTGTGCTTGACCCCTTTATGGGAAGCGGCACAACCGGCATGGTTGCCGCGCAGATGGGGCGGCATTTTGTAGGCGTAGAGCTGAACCCAGAATACACCGAGCTTGCCTACAAGCGGATCGGAGGTGAAATCTGATGAAAAAGGAACCGGAACTCAAAGCCCGCGACAAGGTTGTTCTGCGGATGAAGCGGGAGGGCGCGGTTGAGGAAAACCTGACGGCTGGCACCGAGCAGCGTGTGTCAAAGCGGCTGGAAGATGCGGAGCTGGTGAAGCCCGCTGAGACAGCAGAACCTTCCGAAGCTCTTTCTGCGGAGGAACAGAAAAAGGTGCAGATGCGCCGTCAGCAGCGTCAGTTTCAGGCGGAACACGCCGAGAATAACGACACGCAGCCGCCCTCGGAAACGTCCGTCACAGAAGAGAAAAGGGCAGAAAATCCACCCCAGAATGTACCTGAACCGCTGCCCTCGGAAACGCCGTTCAAGCCTCCAACTTTAGAGCAGCACGGTGTTTCTTCTCATACCGGCACGGTGATTGCCGAAACGGTTGTCACGCACAAGCTGCGCAAGACCTCTGCTGTTGAAGCAGTAGATGCAGATGCCATTCTCTCTCAAGCGGCGGAGACTGCCTCTGCGAAGCCGGTCTCGGACGATGCCGTTCCGCCCACGAAGCGGATGCAGAAGCTCGAAAGGAAGTCCGAGAAGGCGCATGAGC
>DXUR01000544.1 GCA_019417795.1 Clostridiales bacterium
GGGCTTATTCTCGGTGATGGCCTTTTCCTCTGTTCCCAATGCATAGGCGGATTGAATGTAGGTCTTCTTGCCGCCGGAGGCTGCAATGAAGTCGATTTCCCGCGCGACCGGAGTGGTCCTTCCTTTGGCATTTTTCTCATTGCCATAGACGATGCCAATGTCAACGGAGTATTCACGGATCATCAGCTCATTGAAAATGATGTTCTCCATGATATGCGTCATTTCCTGCTGACGGAAACCGATACGGGCATTTCTCAGTCCAATATCTTCGCAGTAATACTTGTTGGGGTAATCAAAATAGCTTTTGCCCTTCACGTCCCAGCGTTTGCATTCGGTAAAGAGGAAGAAATCCGATAAGTGATCCATATAGGTTTTCACGGTGTTCAGGGCAACGACATTCTCACCGCTGCGCTTCTGCACGGTGTTGATGGCGGCTGCAACCTTCGTCGGATTGGTCAGAGAGCCGATGGACGAACACAGCAGATCAAGAATAGCGGACAGCACATCCTCCCGCTTGATCTTCTTTCGCTCTACAATGTCCTTCAGATAGACCTCGGAAAACAACGATTTCAGATAGGCCATTTTAGCGGCATCGTTGGGGCGGGAGAGGATCAGCGGCATACCGCCGTAGAATGCGTAGTTGTCAAAGGCGTCCTGCTTATCGCCGCCGACAGCCGAATAGTATTCGGCAAAGGAAAGCGGATGCACACGGATCTCATCGCTGCGCCCCCGGAACTCCGTCAGGATGTCCGAGGACAGCATTTTGGAGTTGCTGCCGGTCACATAAATGTCTAAGTTGGACAAGGACTTCAAATCGTTGAGGGCGTCGTAAAAGGTGATCTTCTTCCCGTCCGGATTGTAGGGATTCGGAACTTCATCGGACATCTGAATTTCGTCTACAAAGAGATAATATTGGTCTGCGCTGTGTTCTACGATCTCGCGGACGTGAGCCGCAAGCTCCAACGGATTACGATAGCGAATATCACGGGTCAAGTCCAGCTCAAAGGACAGAATATGGTCCTCGGCCACCCCTTCGCCGAGAAGGTAATTCTTGAACAATGTGTGCAGCAGATAGGACTTACCGCAGCGGCGAATACCTGTGATGACCTTCACTTGACCATCCCATATAAAGGAGATGAGCTTGCTCAAATAGCGTTCCCGTTTTATTTCCATAGCCCAACCTCCGTTGAAAACTTACCTATATTATCTTACAACTTTTCAATGGACATTATACATCATTTTGGAAGAAAATCAAGAAGCCCATTGAAATGTTCCTGGATTTATCAGATAACATTTCAATGAATAAATGCCTATCTCAAAAGATGCTTTGTGCTGCAAGACTCGCATCGATTTTCGCGGTAGTAGTTAGTTCCCAAAACTTTTGGGGCTATAGAGGATAACGGATTTGCGGGGGCATCATGCTGGTACACATGATGTACTGCTTTCCTTTTTCCGCATGCTTCTGAAGCCCTAATTTACAAATGGTGCATAGATGTGCTATTGGCCGTTACCTGTCGTTTTCAAGATACTTCAATGAAAGACAAGTGATTTTTAGGAGTATTGTTTAGGGAACTTTTTTGCCAAATTCCGATTCAAAAGTTCCCTAATATATTTTAAAACGTCTTCCAACACTTCTCCCGCATGAAAGTCATGATGCTTCCGTCATCCCGCCCCTCATAATAACTCACCAGCAGGCGCTTGAACTCCGGCACATGGCTCTCTGGGATCACCAACAGACCGCCGCCCTTGGAGATCAGATAGTGGTTGGCGAAGATCACGGCGGCGCGCTTGTTACCGTCGTTGAAAATCTGCGTTTTCATGCAGTAGAGGCAAAGGCGGATGGCGACCTCCACAGGCTCTGCGGTGGATTGCAGAATGTCCTCCAAATGTTCCTTGACCAACTGCTCAATGGGCAGGGGTGGGACATAGCTGGTGCCGCCAATGGTCACAGGAACGCCCCGGATACGACCGCCATTGGTGTAAAATCCCTCGTTGACCAGCTGAGCGATGTGGCAGAGAATGGAGTAGTCCGTGGGATAGGACACCACATCCTTGTCCATAACGAACTCCCACGCGTGCTTGAGATTCAAGATCTTCTGCACATCTGTTGCCGTCATACCATTGACTAGACCGTTTTCGATAATGTCCTCCGTCTGCGGGAAGGTAGTCGCTACACCTTCCAGAACAGCCTGATCGTAGATGTTCGTCTTCATATTGGCGCGGGCAAAGTCAATATTCAGTATGACCCGGTCGGACAGCTCCGATTCCGTGTAGCCCTGCTGAGCCAACTGCTTCTCGATCCGCCGGATCTGCTTTTTCAGTTCTCTGGCTTCTCTGGCATTTCGCAGCAGCGTCTGGTAGAGGGTATCGGAATAGACATCCACATACTCGGACGTCAGCCGGCTGGCGATTCGTTTGCGGATATAGAGATATTGCTTGCCGCCTTGCTCCTTGATCTCTGGGGAACCATCATAGGGCAGCAGGTTCAGCCGTGCCTGATAGTCAGCCTTTTGCTGCAATAACTCCCGGATCTCGGGATAGTTGTTTTCCATGGGTGTGTCCTCCTTATAGGGAACTTTTATGGAGTTAATTTTATCAATTTGTTCCCTAAAAATCAAGTACATCCTGTCGAGAGGCCAAAACCGTCATACTCCGTGCGAAAGCTAACGGTCAAACATTACGTTTGCAATAAATAAAGTGTGGTCGTCAGATAACGTGTCATATATACCCCTCTTGCAATCAAATCTGTGTGTAGAAAAACGTGCCGCATACCAATATGTGTTGCATATGGTGTAAGCTTAACATCTACAGTGGATTATAAGGATGATTGATGAGATATCCGGCCGGTGCAGGCGACGCTGGAGGGGCTGTTGCGGATCTGCCGGACACTCCGCAGGGAGGGGCGCGCCGGATGAGATGGCTGCATCTGAGTTCCATCATCCTGGGGATATGATGTATCGGGATCATGGGATCGGTTCAATGGGGCATCTCTTTTTGTCAATATTCTATATGCAGATTTCTGCCTTGCTACTGTCTCTTATACACATCTGACGCTGCC
>DXUR01000545.1 GCA_019417795.1 Clostridiales bacterium
GTTGGATAGCTGGTAGCTCTCAAAAGGTTTCGGGTTTGCCCGGTAACTGCCGGACATGGACGCTTTCAGCTTTTCAATCTGCTCCGGGGATAAATGGGGGCAACCGTCAAGGGTTTTATTTTTGCGGTAGTAGGCATTGACCGCTTTCATGGTTTCTTGTGCTTGTTCCAGCTTTGCAAGTTTGCTTTCCAGCTTAGAAACGGCGTTCGGATCGTCGGCACTGATACCGCCCATGCCGGTACTGCGGATTTTGTCAAGCAAGCCCTGTATCTCCGTAAACTCCTGCATATTTTTATCTGCGGCGGCGTTCTGCTTCTCCTTTTTGCGGACAGGGAAATTGCTTCCCCCGGCAATCATAATGGATGGGACGCGGGCGGTGATCTCATAGCCCTTATTCATATTCGCCGCCAGCTTCCGGGCGTAAGCGTCAAGCAGCCCGTCAATCCTTTCATGGAAAGAGGGGTCAACGCGCTTTTTCTGCCTTGCAGCAAGCTCGGCGGCTTCGTCTACATAGTGGCGGTATTCTGCCGTTGCGCTTCCGGGCTTGTAATCGGAAAAACTGATTGCTTCCTTTGCGCGGCGGGCTGCGTTCTCATTGATCGGGTAGTATGTAACCTTTGTTTCCGTCTGCTCCGGCTGTTCTGCTGTATGGCTCTGCGGGTCGGCGGCTTTCTCCGTCTGCACTTCTTTCCGCTGTGCAAGCGTCTTTTCCGCACGCTCCCGGACTTCTTTGCTAATTGACAGCGAATACAGGTCAGAGGTTGAGGAAAAGCCTACGTTGTTAAAAACATAATCAACATCAGTTTCTTTCAATGCCCCCGCTGTAAAATAATCTTCCCTTGTGGGGTTCTCGCTCACTTTTCCGTCTGATATGGCATAATTCAGCCCCGTTTCTATGTGGGAACAGATTTTACCGTCAACGGCAAGCGTCACATAATACCAGCCCATGTGACCGCCGCTTTTCTCGTCCGTACCGTCGTTAAATTCCACATTGAGCAGGGTGTAGGGCTTCAAGCCTTTCTGTCCGGCAATCTCATTGTCTTTTGTTTCCCGCTTCCTAAGTGCGGAAATGGCGGCTTCCTTTGTTGCGGCTATGATCTCCGGGTTGTACCGTACCAGCGCGGCATTGACACATTCAGTCTGCACTTTTACGGTTTTCGCTTGCGGTGTCCTGTGGTTGCCGATAAACAGGGACGCGCCATTGTCAAACTTGATAGATATGTCGCTTGTACCGCGCCATTTCCCGGTACAGGGGGAAGTTTCTATTTTGCCCGACGTACTGCCGAAAGCCTGTGCGACAATCCCGATCTTATCCTGCAAGGGGAGATTTTCGTACTGTTTGGCGATCTCAACCGCTTTTTTCTGTAAATCTGTAAGGGGTTTGTCGGCGGTCTGTCCTGCCTGTTCCGGCGTGTCTGTTTTTTCAGAAACAGGGCTTTTCGGCTCCTGCGGCTCTGTGGTCTGTGCTGCTTCCGGCTCCGGGGCGGCGTAAGGTTCGTACCCGTTGGCAGCGTATTCCTCCACGGTCATTCCTGCGGCGGCTGCTTCCTGTGCGATTTCCTCCTTGACGTGTTCCTTGTAGGCGGCAAGCTCCACGTCAAAATCTCTAAGCTGGGGAACAGGCGGCAAGTTGTATTCGCCTTGATTGACAAGCCCCCTGCACTCGGCAACATAGGCTTGCATGGCGGTATGGTAGGCGGTTTCCGTAGAGGTAAGGCTCTCCCCGGCTTGCAGGGCTTCCGTAGAGATACGCTCCATTTCGGATAAATTACAGTGCAGTTTGAGATAGGGGATAAATTCATTCAGCAGCATTGCCCGGTGTTCCTTGTCGGCTTCCAGTGCTTCCTTGCCCTCGTTGTGCAAAAGGTAGTTTTCCCATTCTTTATCGTTCAGATAATAGGTGTGGTGCTGCTCGATATGCTCCACAAGGGAACCGTCCCCGTCGCCCAAGTCCTGCCGCCCCTCGTAGTGGTCGGCTATACCGTTCATCACATAATCAATGCGGAACGCCACTTTATCGTAACCGGGGCTTGCAAGATTCGCTTCGTCCAGCCCTGCGATAAGGGTATTGGCGCGGGATAGGGGGATTGTTTCGCCCTCCCGTAGCTGGGGGCTTTCGCTCCATTCGATTGTAACGGTCGGCTCTGCGGCAAGGTCGGGTGTCGGCTCTTTTTCTGCTTCCTGTGCTTTTGTGGCTTCCCGTTCCTTTTGCAGCTCTGCGAAATGCCCGTCAATGGTGTTGATGATCTCGGCTGCGGTGGCGCGGATTGTTTCAAGGGACGTTTTCAACTCCGCAAGCTCCCGCCCGCTGCTCCACCCGGCGACGTACCCAAAGGAATAGTCGGAAGTGTCAAGCCCGTAGTGCTGGCACACTGTATAAGCGATACTTTCCGCCTGTACCTCACGGGTGCGGCGGTCGGGTCTGTCCCCCTGTTCCTCCTGCGGGGCGTTAAGGTCAATGTCGTGCAGCTTCGCGTGGGCGATCTCATGGATAGCGGTCTTTAGGTTCTGAAGCTCGCTCATGCCCTCGTCAATGGCAATGCGCTTTTCCTCCAAGTGATAGTAGCCGTGTGCTGTCCCCTCGATCTTCTCAAAGCCCATAGGCACGGGAGAGGTCTTTTCCAGTGCGGCGAAAAAATCCTCGTACTGTTCCACGTCCCCGGTCAGCTCATTTGCGCCAATGGCGGGAAGCTCCCGCCCCTCGGTCTGCGATACGTCAAAAACGGCGACGACTTTATAGGCGGGGATTTGGATTTCCTTTGTTTCCGTGACGGGCTTCCCGTCGCTCCCGATCACCGTTTTTCCCGTCTGCGGGTCTTTCTTCTCTACCTCCTGCCGGATTTTGTACGGCGACGGGGCAAGGATACGGATGCCCTTTTCCCCGCGCATTACGTTCCGTCCAAAGTTATTTTTCCATGCGTTAAATCCGGCGATAAGGGAAGCGTCGGGCTTCTGCATGGCGATCAGCAGCGTATTGTTGAAGCTGTAATTATGGAATTTTGACATGACTTGCAGATATTCCTTGTAGCGTTCGCTGTCAAATAATTCCGTGATAC
>DXUR01000546.1 GCA_019417795.1 Clostridiales bacterium
TCACGCTCACGCCGTCAAAGATCCGAAAACAGTGAATTTCTCCGTTTCCGTCGGCATGTTCAAAACCATCTATTTGTCCGGGGAAGCCGGAAACCACGCCCGTTTTGTCATGAAAAAAGATGTCAATCATATTGTTAATTCAATCAAATCTCTGCAATCTGCATTTGTTGCCCTGCTCCTCGACCGCACAAATTTAAGCAACGAACCCCGCAGGGAGCGCAGCTCTGACCAGCCGGTCGCTTTTTTACCGCAGATAGCTCCCACATTCTGCTTCCAGCGTTTTCCAGACCGGATACTTTGCGCCGGTCACGTCAAAAAATGCTTTCATGTCCCGATTCAGTGCGCTCATTTCGTCCACCGCGTTCATGGCATGGTCGGACGCACAGATTTTCCCTAAAGCCGTTGCACACATGAGCTTAAAAAAGCGAAAGCAGGTCTTGCGGTATGCTGCATCCTCAAATTCCTTGTCTGCATCCGGCAGAATCTCGTGACCGGCGTTTCGGATTGCCCGGTAACCCTCGATATTCGCATCGATCAGGCGATTCAGATAAGCGTTGTCCCTTTTCAGCTTTTTCAGGTCGCCGTCGGTCTTGTAGCAGGCAAAAACCGCCGGGAGCACAAACGCAGCGTGGCACAGGAGATAGTCCTCCATGTTCGGCTCATAGGTGACCTTATACTTCGTGCCTGCAAAGATTTCCTGAACCAGCGCTTCCTGCGACGGCGTATTCCGCAGCGGCCCGATGGTAATCTTGCGAAGGTCTACCGAGGCCACATAATTGCTTTCTCTGTGTCCGGCGGCGCTGGTAAAGGCAAACAGCACGTTCTTCTCCAGCAAAAGCGCTGCCGTTTCCGAGGCGCGCACATTGTTGCCCACAAAGATCATCGTTTTCGCCAGGCTTGCCCGCAGAGTTTCGAGAATTGTTTCGATCTGCGTGTACCGCACAGCCACAAAAATTACATCATAGTCGTCTCCCGGCAAAAGCTCCGCTGCCACCGGAATGGGGCTGACTGCCGTGCGGCGGGAAAGTGTATTTTTGATCCGCAGCCCGTTTCGCCGAATCTCATCTGCCCATGGGCCTCTTGCCAGCAGCGTGACATCCTTTCCTGCGCGGAACAGATTGTTCGCCAGATTACACCCCAGAACGCCGGCGCCGAATACCAAAAACTTCATGGCCACTTTCTCCTTTTCCTTATCGGTTTCTGCGATACCCTGCCGCATCGCGGTATTCGGGACGGTCGTTTAAGTACGGGTCTTTGTCGCCGCAGATGGTATAGTCGCACCTGCAGCCGTCCACGCAGGTGGTTTTCCGGACAAGCCTTGCGTGAAGCAACTCCATGGACGCAAAGTCCACATTGCACAGGGCGGGCATGATGTCCGTCAGACCGTGCTTGATGGCAAACTCCGCCGCCGGGCAGGCGGTGAACTCATAATAGATAGGTTTATCTTTGTCATAGGGCGCAACGTGCATCTCGTAATCGTGCCACTTGGCGCACTGCTTTTCGGCGTTCTGAAAGGCCCAATACATCAGCCTCTTAAAAAACGGTTTGTTGCAGTCCACAAATCGGGGGAGCTTGCGGAAGGTAGGCAGAATCAGGTTTTCCTCGATCTCTTCGATCTCCCGGAAGGAGACAACATCCCGGCACACGGCATAATAGCTCATGATAGCGATGCAGTCGTAAGTGCCGCCCGCGCCGTTGTGAAAGTTTTTCTTCCCGCCCAAGTCCGTCCGCCAGTCCGAGAGAAATTCCACATACTGCCGCTGCACCCGCTCCCAGACGGCCTCGCGCTGCGCTTCCGGATAATGCAGGGCAATCTTCGATTGAATCTGCTTTTTGCAGGCTTTGGAATACAGCACATGGCAGCTGCGATTGAATTGCAGTTTGTTGTCTCTCATCGCTTCTCCTTTTGCAGGCTGCACTGGTGCGCCGCCTGCACCTCTTTTGAAAACTCCCGCGGGTGTTCGCCCGCCAGTGTGCCGTGACCCATATTGGGAAAAACCTTGTAGGTAAAGGCATAGCCCTTGTCCTGCCACGCTCTGACATGTTTCGCCAGCTTCTTTTCCGTCGAGCTTGCAATGCCGTGCCAGATGTACATGTCCGTGCGCTTGAAAAGATCAAAATTCCGGTGCCGCCCGATCATGTACTTGTCCTGATTGACCCAGCTCTGCCAGGTGGCGTCTTTGTAGACGATGTGGTCGAAGGATCCCTCCGTGCGGCCCATCATCTTGCAGACGAGCTTCTTCCGGATGGGGCCTGCCTTCCCGATGAGCCAATAGGAAAAGCCGGTCAGGAAGAATATGTAGAGGTTCTGCAAAACCGGGCTTTTGATGTCGGCGTAGTCCATGGTGGGCATACCGTTAGCAATGGTAGTCGTGATGGTCAGCCGCTTATCGGCCAGCACGTCCATGAGGACGAATGTTCCGTAGGACACGCCGTAGAGAATGTCAATCTTCCCGCCGTAGCGCTCCACGATATAATCGCCCAGCCGCCTTGCCTCATCCGGCACGGACCGGAACTGCGTCTCCGGCTCATCGGGATTGAAGCCGTCGTAGGCCACCAGCACCACATGGTAGGTTTTCGCCATCTCCTCTGCCACCGGCAGTGCGCCGCGATAGCACACCCCGCCGCCATGAAGCATGACCATCAGCTCCGGATGCTCCTGCCCGAACTCAAAGTATTTCATGCTCTGTCCTCTTGCAGCCGTTTCTTCTTATACCCGCAGTCGCAGTAAGGGCCGCCGGAGGCCAGCGTGTACTGCCGCACAAAATTCGTCACGCCGTCGGCGTCGCTCATGGCGTAGTCCAGATGGCACATGGCGGGGGTCAGGTCAAAAAGCCCCAGCTCCTGCATCAGTGTGCAGATGCCACATTTCGTGAAGCGTCCCTCATAACCGCTGCCGTCGGGATACTCGTAAAAGTCCATGTTCCACGAGTAGGGGTTGCGGTCAGCCGCCTTCCGGGCGGCGGTGGCTTTCATGGCGGCAATGTCCTTTGCGATAAACTTGCTTTTTCCGCTCTTGCGGCAGAACCACTTCATCAGCGGCGTCATCTG
>DXUR01000547.1 GCA_019417795.1 Clostridiales bacterium
GGAAGCGCCTAATGTACTCCTTGGCATAACGCAGTAACCATTTGAAGTTGATTTTTGTACGATTTTCTGCACCAGAAGGAGAGCCTCGTCGTAACCCCTCCGAATGATGGCTTCCAATTCCTGGTTCATACGGGACGCCACAACTTCCGGGAGCGGGTCGCCGTATAATTCACAGGCCCTTTCGGTGCAGACCTTCCTCAGAGTGGAATCGCTGCCCGGTGCACGCAGGAGATGCCGCCCTGACGGAATTGGTCGGATTGGTTCGATTTTATCCGCAATCCGATTTGTGTTTGTAATGACAACTTCGGCGGCCTTTTCTTCACCGAGATACCGAAATTCCTGCAGCATTTCCACCGTCGTTCTGAAATGCGGAGGAATTGCGTTTTCTGCAGTTTCTACGCCCTTCAACCGGCGGAGAATTTTCCATCCCAGAGCATCCTTGGCATCTAACAGATATGCATTGCTGGAGGCAATCACCGGAATGTGCAGCAGGTCGCCCAGCTGGACGATTTTTTGATTGACGGTCTGCGCCTGAGCCGCAATCTCCGGATCGTCACAGGAAACGGGCTGGATTTCCAGATAATCATAAAACGCCGCAAGCCTTTGGAGCTCCTCCTCCCTTTTTCCAGCCAGTATTGCCTGAAAGACCTCCCCGTCCTCACCGGCACTGCCCACGAGAAGCCCTTCCCGATCGTTTGCCAGTTCCTTCTCTGACACTCTCGGGTGAGATGCAGCGGCGGGCTTTTCACTGCAATCGGTAATCAAATGATAGAGATTCCGTTTCCCGATTTCGCTTTGTGCCAGCAAAACAATAGAATACCCGCCTTTTTCCCGACATTTCGGCGTGGGACGCAGGAGGCGAGTCTCCATCCCGTAGATAACCTTAAAAAAGTCCTGTTCAGCGCCCGGATCCATTCCGTTTGCCCGGCACTCCTTGGCTGCTGCGCTCCACAGCGATTTGCAGGCCTCCGCCGCCGCCGGAAAAGCATAGGCAACGCCAACATCGGTGATGGCTACAGCGGACATATTTCCTTCTTTGGCCGCCTGTATGATTTCTGCCGCACTGTTGACGGCGCCGGTGCTGCCAAGCTTTGTATGGCAGTGTAGCTCCACCCGCTTCCCGGTATCCGTATTGCTGTGATTCATTCTGTTTGCACATCCCTTCTCTTGAGTTCAAGAGGATTTTACTCCATGGCATCTCCCGTTTTTGTCCCATGCCATGGGGTATTCTTTTCAGCAGAAAGGAGTGAACATATCATGTCAAAACCGATTACGACAGAATTTATGAATGAGCGGGGCAGAGGCCATCAGCCGGCGTATATTTTATCTCGTTCTGCTGCCGAAAAGCTGCTGCAGGACGGATTTCCGCGCAACACGTTCGTCATCAGCTTCTATGATCCGCCTTCCAAGCGAACCGGGCAGGTGTCCCAGCCGCTGGATTACAGGGGCATGCCTCTGGATGTATTTTATGTGCCGCTATATGACATTGACCTTGAAATTCTGGAGGAATACGGTCTGTCCTACGACACGTATTTTCCGGAAGCGCCCGAACTTGCCGCAGCAATCTATTATGCCATGGATACGCTGGGCGTGGATATCGTCTGCCAGTGCGAGTATGGGCAAAGCCGCAGCGCCGCCTGTGCCGCTGCTATCCGGGAGCATTTTTATGGGGAGGGCATAGAAATTTTTGCGGATTGCCGATACTACCCAAATCAGCTGGTTTACAACAAGCTGAAAGCGGCGCTGGATGCAGAAGGGCTCCAGCGGAATCCCTGGCTGCTCAACACAGAATTAAACGACATAGGAACTAAAAGAAATACAGATTCAAGGAGAAACACAGAATGAATCAGCAGGAGCAAATTGCGGCAGTCGGACAGGCACTGACCCTGACCACACGGATTGCCGAAACCGAAGAAAAATTGGAGGAGCTGGAGGGGGAAACCTTCCGTAGTAAGCCCCTTCCGCCCAAGCAGACGACCATCACCGCTTCCTATCCGGAAATCAAGCTGGATGTTCCGTTTTGGACCAAAGCGCTGCTGCCCGCCTTGATTTTCTGGCCGTATCTCATTATTTACTATTTTACGACCTACAAAAAGGCCAAGGACGCCGAGTACGAACGGATCAAAAACTCTGAGGAATATAAAGCCCGGTGTCGTGCAGTGGATGAAGACCGGCAGCGCCGACAGACAACAGCAGACGAGCAGTATCAGGCGGCGATGCAGGAATATAACGAGACCATTCTTCCCGCCTATCAAAAGGAATTGGAGACATGGACAGAACGGATTCGCAGCGAGATCACAGCAGCCAGGGATACGCTCCGTGACGCCGAGGAACAGCTGGAGGCCCTCTATGCCGATACGAAAATCGTCCCGGCACAGTACAGGGATATGGATGCGCTGGAGTATCTCTACGACATGATTTCTTCTTCGGATTATTCCATCCGAGAGGCCATTGAGATGTACGATAAAGAGCGTCAGCGCCGTTTGGAGGAGCAGAAGATTTACGCACAGCAGCGGGCCAATACCCTCGCCGATCAGCAGCTGCAGCTAACCTGCGAGCAAAATGACCTGCTTCAGCAGCAGAATGCCATTTCCGACCGGGCAAGAAAGGACGCAAGAAATGCGGCGATCATCGGCACGGTTCAGCGGCATCATACCAACAAGATGCTGAAGGACGCTTTTCGGAAGAAATAACGGAAAGCCATCGGTTAGGAGGACACGGTGGGCTATGGCAGACGGCAGGAGACGCAGCGGAGACTGAAAAAAGTGGACCAAGCAGGCAAATATGGGGTCGGCTGCGACGAGCGCCGAGGTTATTACTGTTTCAGCCCCCGATGCCCCGGCGTAATGCGGATGCTCCGGAAGCTCTCCCGGAAGAAAGTCCGGCAGTTTAAGGGGGATATTCCGCCGGGCGCTGCCTATCGCCGCCTGTATGATTACTGGTGGAACATCAATTGAGGATGGGGGAAAACAGATGGACATTTACCGTTTTATAGATTCAAGCGCCATTCGGACGTACCTAAAGGAGCAGGACCTGTCTCTTATACAC
>DXUR01000548.1 GCA_019417795.1 Clostridiales bacterium
TTAGAGGAGTGTGATGATGCATGACGCAGACCCGCCCTGAACCGAAGGTCATTATCATCCCCGCAAAGGAAGAATCGCTTCAGGATCAGGAAAAGAAGAAAAATCTCCGGGTAGCTGCATACTGCCGTGTGTCTACGAAAAAGGACGAGCAGCTTGGCAGCTATGAAAACCAGAAAGCATATTACACGGAAAAGATCATGGCAAATCCCAACTGGACGATGGCGGATATCTTTGCGGATGAGGGTATCACCGGTACCTCCGCCTGCAAGCGCAAAGATTTCCTGCGCATGGTCCGGCAGTGCAGGAAGGGCAAGATCGACATGATCCTTGCCAAATCGGTATCCCGCTTCGCTCGCAACACCGTGGACACCCTGAGTTATACCCGCGAGCTGCGTAGCATGGGTATCCCGGTCATCTTCGAGGAGCAGAATATCAATTCCATCTATCCGGAGAGCGAATTCCTCATCACCATCCACGGTGCCTTCGCACAGTCCGAAAGCGAAGGGATATCCTCCCGCGTCAAGTGGGGCAAGCATCAAGCGATGCGGACGGGGAAAGCAAACATCCAGTATAAGACCCTGCTGGGGTACGAAAAAGGGCCTGACGGAGAGATGGTGGTCAACGCAGAGCAGGCGGAGACTGTTCGAAAGATTTACGAGCTGTACCTATCCGGTCAGACGTTGCGCAATATCAAGGAAACCTTGGAAACAGGAGGCTTTAAGAATACGGCAGGAACGACGGAATGGACAACCTCCAATCTGCGGACGATCCTCTCTGATGAAAAATACTGCGGTGACGTCCTGCTCCAGAAGACCTTCATTCGGGACTGCATCAGCAAGCAGGTCATCCGTAATACTGGACAGCTTCCCATGTATCTGATTCAGAACCACCATGAGGCCATCATCCCGCGAGAACGGTTCGATGCGGTGCAGATAGAACTGGCGCGGCGTCGGGCCCAGACCGGCGGCACGAAAAAGAGCGCCCCCACAGGTATGAGCCGCTACAGCGGCAAGTACGCACTCAGCGGTCTGCTGTTCTGCGGCGAGTGTGGCACAGCGTACCGCAGAGTGGTGTGGACGCAGCACGGCGAGAAACGTGCCGTATGGCGCTGCAGCAGCCGATTGGATTATGGCAAGAAATACTGCAAAGAATCTCCGACGCTGGACGAAGCCCCACTCCAGCAGGCGGTGCTGGCAGCCATCAACGCCTCCATGTCAGGGCGTAAGGTTCTGGCGGATCAACTGGTGGATGCGATGGAGCAGGAACTGGCTCCGGTTCCCGGTGAGAGCATGAGCCTCGGAGACATTGACCGAGCGGTCACGGAGTTAGGTAAACAGTTTGACGTGCTTCTGGCGGAAGCGGCAAATGGTGACGCGGACGAATACGCCGAGCGCTTCCGTGCCATCTCCACCACGATGGAAGAACTGAAACGCCGAAAAGCAGCTATCCTTAGTATCCGGCGGGAACAGGAGCAGATCAGCCGCCGCATCCATGCGGCCGCCTCGGCAATGACCGCGGTGGCTGTGGGGATTACAGAGTGGGACGATGGTGTGGTTTATCAGATGTTGGAAAAGGTCACCGTACTGACGGGCAACCGCATCAAGGTCACCTTCCGCAACGGCGTAGAAATTGAGCAGGTCGTGGATCAGCCAAAGCGGAGGAAATTCGAATGATCTATACCAAGCATATCCCGTTGCGGGCGTGGGGCTTATAAGATAAGACCGCAAAGGAAAGAACGGCAGGCTTGCCGTTTTTTCCTTTGCGGCTTTGCAGAATGTTTTTAATTTTGACATAGACTTTTTTACAAAATACGCTATGATATTCGAGCATTCAATTTTTAGGCAATACTACAAATGCAATGAACTAATTTATGAGGTAAGGAAGGTTACAACCTATGTATAGACAAATACGAGCCACGGTGCTAATTCTATGCTTGCTCTCCGCTGCTGTTGTCTTGACTGCCTGCGGCAAGCAGGAAGAACCGACCACAGAGCAGCCTGCATTAGAAACGGTGAAGTACTCCAACCTGACCGATGAGGATTCCAGAAAACAGCTTTCCGAGCTTCTCACGGATTCAGGAATCGAAGAATCCCGCATTGCTGCTCTGCTGAATCGGGTGGAACAGTTTAACGCCAGTGTCAAGAGTGAGTGGCTGACCGATGGCTTCGAGAGTGCCGCACCGACCGATACCAAGTATGATCCCTATGACATGCAGGATGAATGGGCGGCGGCAAACGGCAGCTTTCCCGGCTATAACTGCCGCATTACAGCATTTGGCCTGTTCAGCGAATTTATCACAGCAGGAACCGACCAGCCGGAGGTACAGGGCGAGGACTCGCTCTTTACCGATTTAGAGACGATCAACGCTGATCCTGACGCGCTCTGCGGTGACAGCATCGCCAAATTCTGTGCGCTGTTTGCACCGGTGAACGCCGCGGACAGCACAGAGGTCGAAGCGCAGGTCAAAGTGCTTCAGGAGGACTGGGCATCCCGTGGCATCGCGTTTGCAAACAGCGAGGCAAGCATGATTTCAGTTGTTTTCCACGATAAATTCTCGGATGAAGACAACACGCTGTTCATTGGTCATGTTGGCGTGCTGCTGCCAGCGGAAGATGGTACGCTGTACTTCGTAGAAAAGGTGGCGTTCCAGGAGCCGTATCGTTTAGTGAAACTTCAAAACCGCGCAGAATTGAGCGACTATCTGATGGAGAAATACGATACTTCCTGGGGCCAGGATACGACGCGCCCCTTCATTATGGAGAACAATACTCTGATGGACGGATACCGACCGAACCCTCTGGAGGAAACAAACCCTTAAAATTGAAACAGCAGCGGGATGGCATTGCCATTCCGCTGCTTCTACTTTACAGAATAGGCACACAACGCCAGAAAGGAGAAAGCCCATGAACATCCGCAAACCCGCAGACTATAGCACCCTGTTTTCCAAGCTGGACAAGCTCATGGCAGAACAGCTACCACAGATGGAATTGTACTGCGAGATTGGTCGGCTGGTCAGCAGCAAAGCAGAGAAAGGCGCGGCTG
>DXUR01000549.1 GCA_019417795.1 Clostridiales bacterium
GAGACAGGACCTTTTCCGGGCCGATCTTATCCAGCTTGTCCACCGTCCGCATGATCTCGCCGGACTGCTCGGCCAGGCCCTGCATGGCGTAGAAGCCGGTGAGGATCTTCCGGTTGTTCACGCGGATCTTGAACCGCTCCAGGCCCAGAGAGGTGAAGGCCTGGTAGATGATGGCGGGGATCTCGGCCTCGTTGGAGATGTCGAGCTTGCCGTCGCCGATCACGTCGATGTCACACTGATAAAACTCGCGGAACCGGCCCCGCTGGGCCCGCTCGCCCCGGTACACCTTGCCGATCTGATACCGGCGGAAGGGGAAGGACAGCTCGTTGTAGTGGAGGGCCACATATTTGGCCAGGGGCACCGTCAGGTCAAAGCGGAGGGAGAGGTCGCTGTCGCCCTTCTGAAAGCGGTAGATCTGCTTTTCCGTCTCGCCGCCGGCCTTGGCCAGCAGCACCTCACTGGACTCGATGACGGGGGTATCCAGGGGCGTGAAGCCGTACAGGGAATAGGTCTTGCGGAGGACCTCCATAATGCGCTCCATCTGCTGCTGGGGCGCCGGGAGAAGCTCCATAAAGCCGGACAGCGTCCGGGGGGTCATTTTTGCCATAAAAATACTCCTTTTCGGGTGATATTACTGAGTTTTTCGCTGAAACGGGGCGTTATAGGATCGTAAAAACTGCAAAAAAACGCTCCCGTCCCATAGCTTTGGGACGAGAGCTTACGCTTCGTGGTGCCACCCAAATTCGGGGCAGACTGCCCCCTTTGGCCTTCTGGTACGGGAAGGGGACCGTGGACGTTTCCGTCCCCGCTCCGCCGCTGTCCTTCCTCCGGGGCAGACGGGATGCTTTCAGCATTGCACCCCTCTCTGTGAGACTGCGTTCCGGCCTACTGCTGCGGCGTCATAGCGGTGTATTCATTTGATAGTAGCCGTTTTCCGGCGATTTGTCAAGCGATGGGCCGGTTGCTGGCGGGATTGACGATCATACGCCAGTCCAGATCACCCCGGGCCAGACCCAGTACCAGCATTTCCGCCGTGGCAATGTTGCTGGCGAAGGGCACATTGTTCTGGTCGCACAGGCGGGAGATGTAACTGATCTCACCGGCCATCTTTTCGTTACTGGGGTCGTTGAAAAACAGTACCAGATCGAATTCATTGTAGGCGATGCGGGCGCCGATCTGCTGGCTGCCGCCGTGGGCATAGGACAGGAAGCAGTGTACCTTCAGACCCGTGGCTTCCGCTACCATGTGTCCGGTGGTGTTGGTAGCGTACAGGTTATGCTGAGAGAGAATGCCGGCGTAGGCGGTACAGAACTGCACCATCAGGTCCTTCCGGTTGTCATGCGACATAATAGCAATATTCATCTGTCGATCTCCTTTCTGGGGTTCTTATCTGATCCGCAGCAGCGGCGCTTTACCGCCCTGCAGTCGAATTGCGATATTTCGGTATGCGCTGGCCGCTCCATTGTAAGAGCGCAGCAAAAGGGGAGTTCCTTGATTCAGGGACACAGGCAGCGCGTCATCCTCCGGTACCACGCCGATGAGGGGCAGACCTGCCTTGTCCATGGCATCATCAATGGTGGCGTGCATACTGTGCAGCAGCTTCTTCCGCACCCGGTTCACCACCAGATGCAGTCGGCCGGAGCCGAACTGCCGCAGTTCCATCACGGTATGCTGGGCGTCCCGCAGGGAGGAAGCGTCCTGCGTGGTCACTACCACGCAGCGGTCTGCACCGCAGACTGCCAGCCGGAATCCCAGCCCCAGTCCTGCCGGTGCGTCCAGCAGACAGAAGTCAAATTGCTGCCGGATCTTTCGCAGCATCCGCCGAAAGTCCTCCTCCGTCACGGCAGGCCCCCGCATTCGCACAGGCGCCGTCAGCAGATAGAGATTGGGAATACTGGGATGCGCCACCACAGCCGCTTCCAGCGGGCAGCGGTCCAGCGCCACATCGGAGAAATCCATCAGCGCCCGGTCCGTCAGTCCCAAGGCCAGATCCAGATTCCGCAGTCCGATGTCGCAGTCCACGCACAGCACCCGCTTGCCGCTCTGGGCCAGCGCGGTGCCGACTCCGGCAGTCAGGGAGGTCTTACCGGTGCCGCCCTTGCCGGACACTACCGCGATACATTGTCCGCTCACGACACCACCTCACTTTCAAATGCCAGTATCCTTATTATAACGGATTCTTTTTGATTTTTGCAAATGGTCTGGGATATTTTTTGGTGTTTCGGCAATTTTTTTTATAAAAATCACCCGATGGACCACCTCTGTGCCGGGGATCTGGTAGTCGGCCGTCCGCTCCACCTGTCCGCCTAAGGTCTTGATAGCCTTTTTGGCGGATTCCAGTTCCTCATCGGACTCCACGGACTTCATGGACAGGAAGTATCCGCCCGCCTTCACCAGTGGCAGGCACAACTCACACAATACGCTGAGATTCGCCACGGCCCGGGAAACGGCGAAGTCAAAGCTCTGCCGATGCTCTGCCGCGAATTCCTCCGCCCGGGCGTGAACGCACTGCACGTTCTGCAATCCCAGCTCGTCGCAGACCTCCTGTAAGAAGGTGATCCGCTTGCCCAAGGAGTCCAGCAGCGTCATGCGGATGGACGGCTCCAAAATTTTCAGCGGCATTCCGGGAAAGCCTGCCCCGGTGCCGACATCCACCACGGTTTTGTCCTTGAGGTCCGCCAGCGTCAGCAGCGCGGCGCTGTCCAAAAAGTGGAGGGAAGCCACATCCTCCGGGTCCGTGATGGCGGTGAGATTCATCACCTTGTTTTTTTCCAGCAGCAGCTCTCCGAACCGCAGCAGGGAGGGGGAGGCGTCATCGCCCAGCCCCAATTCCGCCAGGCCTTTTCGCAGATGTGCTTCCATCATTTCTCTTTCAGCAGATCCCGGATCTCCGTCAGCAGCTTTTCCTCATTGGAGGGCTCCGGCGGGGCGGGCTTTTCGGCAGGGGCCTCCTGCTTTTTCAGCTTGTCATGGAAGCCGTTGATGGTCTTGATCATCAGGAACACCGCAAAGGCGATGATGAGGAAAT
>DXUR01000055.1 GCA_019417795.1 Clostridiales bacterium
ACCAGTGCCAGCACCAGCATGGCACAGATCACTAATACGCATACATCGATATATCCTTCGCCGGAGTGCCGTTTTCGTAATTTCTTCATAGGCAGCCCTCCTTAAAACAGCGCACCCAGCGAGTTGATGATCTGATAGACGATAATGACGATGTACGTCAGCATGAAGCACATGAGCATGAGGAAGCTGAACACCCGGATCTTGGGCGGGATCTTCGCCGCCTTGGCTTTCAGACGCTGCAGCTCCAGCGCTTTCAAATCGTGGGAGAGCATTTGGAAGTACATCCGCCCATCATCGCCCCGCAGGATGCCGACAAGACCGCGGACGATATCCGAGATGATAGCCGAACCCATACGGGCTTCAAAGCGGATGAGCGCCGCCTCATAAGAGGAGGAGCGCATATCCGCCGTCAGCACATCCAGTTCACGGGCAAAATCAGGACCGGCGTGCTTCTTGTAGTTTTCCAAAATGCGAAGGACATCTCGGCTGGCAGCCAGTTCCTGATGGATGGTCGCCACGAAGCGTGGCAGCTCGCCCTCCACCAGTTCCATTCTGGCCTTGCACAGCTCATCCGCCCGGCGGCTCTCCTTGAAGTAGGTGAGCAGCGCCAGCACCACCACCAGCGGCGTCAGGATGGGAAGGATCAGGAGGCACGGGATGATCCCCAGCAGGATGAGGCAGGGCTTCAGAATGGTGTAAGCCGTATAGACCTCGGGGGTCATATCCAGCCCTGCGGCAGTCAGCTTTGTTTCCAGCCGTCTGCGTTTGTAGGCATCTAAGCGGATCAGCGGAGCCAGCTTCAGCGACCATCCCAAAATGAGCGCCTCCAGAGACTTCACAAGACTGCGTTCCTTGCGTCCCGCGGAGATGAGGGCACGCTCCGTTGCCAACCTGGGAATCTTCAGCAGGTCCGCCAGAACGAAATACAGTCCGGCAGCCAGCGCGGCGCCGAACAGGAATAACAGCAATTTCACCCTCTCACCTCCGATACTCAATAGGCTGCGTCAGCTTCACGACGAAGGCGAAGGACACGAACACAGCGGCAAGGCAGACAGCGATGACCGCCTGGCCGGGGATGGTGGCTACCAGTGTGTGATACCAGTCCTTATTGATGAAGCGCACCAGCGGAATGTTGATCAGCACGAGAATCGCCATGGTGATGAACTCCTTGCGGGGGCCAAACACCAGATTCTCCAGCTCTGCATTGACCACCCGCATATCCGACAGCTTGCTGACAATGGGAGTCAGGATGCTTTTCAGGCTTCGGTCTGCCTGACAGGCCATTACGGCATCGCACCATTCCCGCCAGACCTCGTTGTCGATGGCGGCTTTCAGGTCAGTGAGCGCCGCATCCATATCCGGGTCGATGTGCTTGATGCGCATCAGGAAGCGCTGGAACACCTCCTGCACCGGCGGGTGCAGGTAACGAACATTCTCCTCCACGGCCTGCTGGAAGTTTTCGGTACGCAGATAGGCTGTGGTAATGACGGACAGCGCTGTTTCCAGTTCTGCCGCCACATCCTTTTTGAAGCTGCCTGCTGTGAGCTTGACATACCAAAACGGGGTCAGCATCAAACCGACAGCCAGCACCGGCACAAGGAAAGCGTTTCCTGCGGCAATGGCGATGCAGGCTCCCAATGCAAAGCAGAGCAAAGATGTGAAGCACACCATGGGAAACTTGTCTGCCCGTCCGGAGGCTGCCAGGACCGCCTGCGCCTCGGTGATCTCACGCCGGAGAAAACCCGCCTTTTTTCGCCTGGTCGTCTCATTGATATCGGCACGGATACTGCCGGGAGCTGCGGTCAAGCGGGAAAAGAGACTGTCGCTCAGTTCCCGCGGCGAGACATGCAGCACCATAAAAAACCCTGCAATCATGCCGATGCAGGCAATCAGCTGGATCATAGTCATTCATCTTCCTCCTTTCCTTGAATGAATTGTGCCAACTCTCCAAGCGGCATCCCATTTTCGATAAAGCGGCGCCGCAGGCTCTCGGAAATCTCCTCACATTTCCGGTGCTCACCCTCAATGATGAAGCGGTTGTCCTCCAGATGGTTGTCCGTGATGTGATACTCATAGAGCTTGTGAAGTCTGCGGCTTCCGTCCGGCAGGATCTCGCATTCGGAGATGTTGGTGATGCGGCGCTGCTTGTTTTCGAGCTGTCGGCAGTAGACCACAATGGGGTACGCCTCGGTGACATATCCCATGAGGGTATCGTCGGGGGTGTCCACAGCGCGCTTGCAGAGGGACACCATACGGCGGTAGGTACCCTCGCTGGAATTGGAGTGAATGGTAGTCAGCACCGCAATGCCCACACGGGCGGCCTCCTGCGCCGCGTTGGCCTCCGGGCCGCGCATCTCGCCCACGCAGATGATGTCCGGATTGAAACGCAGAGCGATATCCAGCAATGCGATCTGATCGATACGCTGGCGCTCATTCTCACTGTCGCGGGTCTGCGTGTGAACGACAGAGTTCGTCACCCGCCCGTCACGCTCTCGGATGAGCTGGAGTTCTCGGGAGCCGTCCTCAATGGTAAAGATGCGCTTGCGGTCCGGAATGGTGGAAAGAAGCCAGCCCGCCACGGTGGTCTTGCCGGAGGAGGTCGCTCCCGCCACGCAGATAGACACGCCGTAGCGCAGGCAGGCAGACAGAAAGTCCAGCATTTCCTCTGTGGCCGTGCCGCTCTGCACGAAGTCCGCTTTGCTGAGATTCCTGGGATTAACAACACGGATGGATGCGGCAACACCGGCGTCCTCATCCAACACCGGCGTTTTGATGACCGAGATACGAATATTTTTCGCCAATCGGGAGGTAATGATGGGGCTGGCATTGTCCAGTACCTTGCCGGAGTTCTGCAGCATACGGCGGATGACATTGGCGGCGTGTTCCGGCGAGTCAAAATGCTCCTCCAACTTGGCGGTATGGCCGTCCGAATACTGGATCTCAATGTCCCGCCAGGAGTTGATATCGATCTCCTCGATGCCGTCCGCGAAGATGTACTTGGTCAAAAATCCGTACTCTGCCATTTCCGTGTACAGGGCGTCCACCAGCTCAGAGGCTGTCATGCCATCCACGGCAATGCGATTCTCCTGCAGATACCGTGCCATGCGGCGCTTCATCTGCTCTTTGGCATCCGAGTTATCTTCTGTGATGAGGGTGGCATAGGTTTCCGCGAGGTAGCCCTGCACCTGACTGAGCGCCTCCGCAAAGGTGACACCTTTCTCCTGCGGGGCAAAGAAGAGTTCGCTTGCACGGGGTGCTGTTGCATTTTCCGCGAAAAGCGACCTTCCGGTGCGCTCCTCGAAGGAGATGTCATGTACCTCTGCCTGTTCCGGCTTTCTCTCCGGTTCTGCGGGGGCAGTCGGGGCGAACAGGGAGTTGCTTCGTCTTTCGCCAAGCAATCAGAACACCTCCTCACAGATTCGGTCGATCTCCTTGCGGAATGCGCGGCTGTCCTTCATGGAGAGGTCCGCCAGCAGCTCACCGGCCAGATACTGCTCCTCCAACTCCTGCGAATACGGCAGCCGGAAGACTACGCTGCCCAGCACCTGACCGATGCGGTCTGCCGCCTGAAAGGGCTTGATGTTGGATGCTACCCGGTACTGCTTGTCCTTGTCCCATTTCAGTTCCCCCAGAAGCGGAAGCTGACTGGAAAGATATCCGACCGATTTCAGGTCACAGCTGGCGAGCTGCAGAACGCTGTCCGCCTCCATCAGCGCCACAGCGGAGAGAATGTCGTTTGCGATGTAGCTGGAGCAATCAATGACCACATAGGGTACGATTTCACGGAGTCCGCGGATGAGTTCCTCCGCCTGCTGCTTGGTGCAGGGCGCATAGGTGTACTCGTTTTCTTTCTTGCGAAGACCCAGCATCGTCAGGTGCGGCAGGCGCTTGAGGGTGGTCAGATTGTGCTTGATGAGATTTACGGAGATATGCTGGGCGGCAAAGATACTGCCGAGGGACTTATCGACCTCCAATTCCGAGGGAGCGCAAATGCAGGGCATCATAGGCGCGGTCATATCACAGAGCAGCAGCACCGTATTTTTCTTCTGTGCCGCCAGATGCTTTGCAATTTTCACTGCCGTCACCGTCTTGCCGCAGCCGGGACTGCCCCAAACGGCAAGAATACCGCCTCCGGATTCCTCCATCGGTTCCAGTTCTTCCGGCTCCGTATTGCGGCGGAAGAGGCTGCCTTTCAGAAAGTTCATTCGGCGGCCCCACTTTCCGCGGAAAGCTCCGCACCCTCGCTTTCCTTAGATTCCGTACCCTCTGCGGTTTCGCCGCTGTTCTCCGGCTCCGGTTCTGCGTACAGCTCCTCAATCAGGGCATCCTGCGCCGCAATGAACTTGGCAGCGTTTTCGGGCGTTCCGCGATACACCAGCGCCAGATGCAGCTCACTATCCTGTTCCAGCTCCGCCAACACCTTGGCCTGCTCGGTGGTCACCAACAGTGTGACGGTGGAGGGCAGTTCCTTTTCATCCACCACTTCGCCGGTGTTGGCATCGTATCCGGAGGAGGCGGTCACCGAGATGACCTCCACATACTGCAGCTCCGGAGGAATGGCTGTTTCGCCCTTGCCCTGATAATCCGCCACGATGACCGTGACGATATCACCGCTTTCCAGCTTGCCGGAAAGGCCGGTGGCAAAGCTCTTGATGGTAACGGAGATGGCCTGCTTTGTGCCGTCCAGATTATAGAGATAGGCATTCTCTGCCGCAGGGACAGCGGAAAGCTTGCTGGAGAGGATGTAATCTCCGGCCGCCAGGTCAGCGGTCGCATATTTGCCGATGACCTCTTTTTTGTCTGTCATAAGGTTCTGTGGCAGATTGTAGGCGCCGACCTCTACCGTCTGGACCATCTCGGCAGTGATCTCGTCACCTTCCTTGATGTCCTTCGTCACACGGACGATCTCCGTTTTCTCACTGGCGCTGCGGCTGAAAATCGGTGTAATGCCAAAGCAGATGATCAGCGCCAGCAGAATACACAGCACACCGATGACGGTGCGATTGCGAAAAATCTTCAAATCGTTTTCCTCCTTATAGAAAATACGCGGGAATAAAAGCCACTGCAAAATATGGCACCAGCGGCTGTTTCTTCGCCGCGCTCTGCCGCAGTGTTGGAAATACACGCATGACAAGGAATGCCAGCAGGAGCGCGGCGGCCATAAAAAAGAATCCCGTGAGTACCCGTTCCACTCCCAACACAAAACCCACCGCCGCAGCTAACCGCCAATCCCCGCCGCCCATCAGACCGAAGCCTGCGCAGAGGTAGAATGGGAGCATTGCCAGCAGCGTCCCAAAAAGGGAGGCGGGGCTGACGGTGATCAGCCCCGCCAAAGCAATGACGATGCAGACGATGTTGCTGACGGTCCGGGTCCTCAGGTCATCTACGACAGCATAAATGAGACCGCCGCAGAAGAGTATCGTCTGCGCCCAGTGCATCAGCCATTGTAGCTGAACATTTCCGTGATCTTCTGGGTTACCGTGGGCATGACCGTGTCGTTCAGGATGGCGTAGAGACCAGCCAAAACCAGTGCGCCCAGCACAACGGCAATCAGCACCTTGACGGCGGTGTCGATGTAGCCCTCACCAGCATTGCCGCAGACGGCACGGCGGTTGAAGGCAAGCACGGCAGACATGGAATTGCCCACGGCGGTCTTGACGCAGGTAACAGCGGACTTGGCGGTATGGGTGATCTTCTTGATGAACTTCTTCATGAAATATTCCTCCTGTAAATTCAAAAGTTTTTTGTTGGTGAGTTCGGTCATTTGCGTGTCGCAGGAGGCCCACGGCCCCGCGCAGACGGCAAAAATGCCGGACGGTCATCTCCCGTCCGGCTCATAAGGTCATATTGATGCATGGATCCTGCTTCTGCTCGAACCGAATCGGCTGGAAGCCTACCCGGTCACAGTAGTAGAATTCGCTGCCGGAATCGTCGTACAGCTCCACCACATCCGACAATGCCATTCGGTAGCCCTGATAGCCGGGAGGCGGAGCGTCCCGGCAGATGGTATAGATCTGCTCCAGATCGCTGGTACCGAGATCGCCGTCGAACACAAGCGTATAATTTCCGGCATCCGGCTGTCCGAACTTCCGCACCTGATCCTCGTACCCAATGAAGCGCATTGCCACGTCCACATCCTTTTTAAGCTGCCAGATGCGGCAGCCCTTTCGCGGCTGCACCGGTTCTTCGCCGGTCACCTCGCCGGATACGAGCCGGTCAAAGATCCCGTCCTCCCAACGAGGCGTCAGGTTCATGCGGCTCAGATATTGGTTGAGCTCATCCGTCCGGAACATTTCATCCACCACGGCGGTATCCGCCTTCACATAGCCCACAGGATTGCCGTAAAAGATGAGCCGATTTCGGTTATCCACGGTGAATCGCACCAAGTTCCGTCACCTCCTTTCGCACCGTGGCGCTTACATCTGCTGTTCCATGCCCCGAGCGGGTGCGTCCTCGCTCTGCTCCATGCGTTCCTGCAGCCTCTGCTCGTAAGCATCGTTGACCGCATCCACCAGCGCAGTCCTTGCCTCCGCAGTGACGGCATGGAAGGTGTCGTTATACACCGTCTCGCCGTTTTTCTTGTAGGACTCCTGGGGCATGGAGATGAAGCGCCCCTTGTCCGTCTCAATAACACGGAGGCCGTGGACGGCAAATGCACCGGCGATGGTAACGCTGGCATAGGCTTTGGTTTTGTAGTCGCCGTCCACCATACGGTCGATCCTCGCCTCGACCTGGGGCGCAGGGGCTTCCTGCTGCTTTTTCTTCTGCGTTGCTGCCATATAGTTTTTCTCCTTCCTGTTACATAGATTGATTGTTCATGCCGGGGGATTCGGCGGCTTCTTCCTGCTGAAACTGCGACAAACTCTCTTTGGCCCAATCGGGCAGGAATTTCTCATCCAGCACGCCGACAAACTCATCCCGGTTCCACCTGGTCATTTCACCGTCACTCAGACAAGTGCAGCGCACCGAGCGCCCAATAGCGTGGGGACTGCATCCGAAGCCGTCGTGGGCATACCACAGCTGGTTTTCTTGGCTCCAGCAGGACTCTTTCAGCGTATCGGGGCTGAGTACCAGCACCTTGCCGATGTAATCCTGCTCGGCACGGTCACCAACGCAATGTTCCGGGCCAAACAGTCCCAGCTTTTGATAGGCTTCCCGATAGAGGTCTACGAAGCCATCCAGTATGGCGGGATGACTTCGGACGGTGATCTCGGCATTGTGCCGCTCGTCCTGCGGAATATATCGCCGCGCCGCCCACTGCTTGTTTGCTCTGCTGAAACGCCCGTCCCAGGAAAGCTCCTGCAGGGTGGTGGCCAGTACCCATTCCGTGCGCTTGTAGCCGTATTCCGCCAGCACAGGTTCCAGACAGTCCTTCTTCAGATTCATCCCATCGAAGTTCTGACGGATCGTCTCCTCGATGGCATTCCGGCAGGCAACATTGGCGTGGTAGCTCTCGCGCCACATGGGAAGCTGATTTCTTTTCTTGGCCTCCTGTGCCGAGTAGGGATAGAGATACTCGTGATCCTTACTCATCATCCGTATCCTCGGTAATGACCACGGCGCCGTCGATGACCTGGATGTGCAGATCCTTGCCCAGAAGTCCTGCATCCCCAAACGCCTCGAGGGGAACCGGAATCGTGATCGTATCCTCATACTCGTCATCGACGCTCTCATCAACGAGCGGAGTTTTATCCTCCGCATCCGAATTGCACAGTGCGTCCAAGGTCATACTGCGGGCGAGACGCACCATGCCCTGCAGTACATCTCTCGTTTCGACCAGTGTCATATCCTTCTTGAGAAGAATGATTGCGTTGTCCATCGTGTGAAGCTCCAGCGTGTCAGTCTCATCGAGTTTGCTCAGAATCAGGGCGGCGTGCTGAATAACAACTCTGCCGTCATTGGTGTAATTGATAAACTTCATATGGTATCCTCCTTTAATTTGTCGTTTTGATCGGTCTTTCCGGCTCATGGATCAGTTCATACCGGGCCTCGCTGCCACAGTTCAGCAGGCTCTCCAAACTGAGCTGCCAGCAGGCTTTTCGAGGATCGTAGTTGGTGATGATAACTTCCTCATATTCGCTGCCCGCCGTCTGGGACATACTGTTGGGGCGCACAACGCGGAAAATGTAGAACTCCTGATACAGCTCGCAAATGTACGGGCAGTAGTTGTAGGACACCATGACATACCCATGGCAGTTCAGGAGCGTGTCATGGAGACGCTGGTGATTTTCCTTTGGGAAGGCTACCTCATAGCATTCGGCCTCAAAATACGGTGGGTCACAGTAGATCCATGCGTCGCCACGGTCATACTGGCGGATGACATCCTCAAAGTCTTTGTTCTCCACAATGACATTCGCCAGCCGGCGAGAGCACTCCCAAATCAGGTGGAAGAAGCGGCGGATATCGCAGGGCTTACCACCGAATGATTTAGAGCTGCCGCTGAAGCTGTACCGAACCAGTTTGAAGAAATCTGCGGCACGGCGGACATCTCCACGGGGAGCACGCTCCAGCAGGAGCGTGCGGATGGCTCCAGCCTCGGGCGGTTTAAGCAGGATCTCGGTCAGTTCCATTTCCTCCTGCAGGTAGTCATCTGTGATCTCGCCCTTGGAGAGAAACTTGTACAGGACATTGAAATCATCTCGCGTGTTCAGAGGCAGAAAGCCCAATTCCGCCAGTAACGCTAAGGGGCGGTTTTTCACACAGCAGAAGAGATTCGTAAGATTGCTGTTGAAATCGTTGTAGACTTCCATGCAGCCCGGTTGGATTGGACGGCTCATGGTCACCGTGCCGCTGCCACCGAAGACATCGATGAAACGGCTGTAGTGATCTGGAGCCATCTTGTTGATGATCCACAGCAGTTTGCTCTTGCCGCCAACCCAGGGGATAAAGCTGTTCAAGGGGCATCACCCCCATCCAGCGGGAGAGAAAGCTGACCGGTGTCAACATAGTCCGGCAAAGCACTGGACAGGCCACGCTCTGCAAATGCGATCTTCTTGATCCGGCTGCGGAGCTGCCGGATGGTGCGCTCCAGCTCCTCGGCAGTGGCGGCGTAATAGTAGCCGCCCTCAAAGCTGCAAATGGGAATGCCGTCACCGCGCAGGGCGTTGATCTCCCGGCGAAGCTCAGAACCACGCATTTGGAAGCTGCACTCCAACTCCCGGCTGGTGACGGCATTTACTTCACCCTTGTGGTAAAGCGCAAGATATTCCGCAAGGGCTTCGTTGATTGCCACAGTTCCTCCTTTCCGGAGCCGTTATCCCGGAATAGGAGACAAAAAGAGCGCAAAAAAGAAGGGGCCGCTTTTCCCCGTCCGGGAATACGGCCCCTTGCTGTGATATTTTTCATCCATTCCGTTCATTCAGAACGGACGGCGTTCTATATGCTCCTGTGAAACATACCGCATCTCCCATATACTTTAAGAACGGATACCGTTCTAAAGGAGACTACTGTATGGACCAGATAGCGTTGGGAAAACGAATCAAAGCAGCCCGTGAAAAAGCCTGCATGACACAGGAAGAGCTCGCCGCCGCTGTAGATTACAGCGTTGATCACATGAGTGTAGTAGAGCGAGGCGTGAAGGCTCCAAAACTGGAGAAGTTGGTCGCCATCGCCAATGCACTCAATATTGGAACAGATGAACTCCTTCAAGATGACTTGAACACGGCAACAATGCTTCATGCCACGGAAATCTCCGAACGACTTAAGATGCTTCCTCCAGAAGGACAGCGTAAGGTAATGAACGTACTGGATGCCCTGATTGCAGAGTTGAAATGATAAGCGGCACAGAGGTTTGCACTTTTTGCAAGCCTCTATTTTTTTCGACAGAGTTCGACGTTTTCTCTCAAAGCTCCTATGCTATTATAGTTCTAAAAGAACGGATTCCGTTCAAAAAATAGCAAGGAGTGATTCTGTGAAGAGAAAGAACATCTGCGCCGAAGCAGCACTGCGAGAAGTGGCTCGCAAAAACCATACTACCGTGGAAGAAGTGCGGAAAGAGATTCGGCTGGCGATGATAGCGGCGATGTGTAATCCAGACCCTGCCATACAGAAAAGATGGAACGCGATTCCTCATGCTGGCGACACACTCACGCCGGAGGATTTCATTACATATGTTGCAAGTCAGTGTCGTTAAAAACGGCATTACGCATTTCCATAGTGGCTCGATTAGGTCCTTTGCTTATTCCATCGTCATTGCTTGTTCTTGAGTTTCCTGCACCGGTGTCTGCATCGGCTGATAGTCCTCCCGATGCAGCAGACCGTAGGAGGTAAGTGCGGCATTGTCATCCTTGATGATCTCGTTTCCGTAGGCGAAGAGATTTACATGGGGCAGAAGCAGTTCCGCCGAGTGGACATCCATTGTGAAGTTCAGTTCATCGATGGCCGCCTCCTGCGGCGAACTGATCTCCGGCGTAAGGATGTAGTCCCCAATATGCTCGACAAGGCTTGCGGCGCCAGCCAGATCCGTTACCTCGAAATGCTCCAGCAGGGCTTTCAGCTTCGGGAGCTGCTTTTCACGGGAAGGCATAGCCTTCACGGATTCCGTAAAAGCGTTGAAGGCATCCAGCTCCATTGGCAGGTCGGCAAACTCTGCCGCCTGTGGGATGATCCCATCGTAGTCGAGGACTATAACACCCTCCCAGCCGTCCGCTCCGAGCTGCTTCTGCGCTTTCCTCAATGCTTCAGCAGACGCAGGCAATTCCAGCGTGACGGTGCGGTCATCTTCAAGGTCGGGATGCAGGCCAAGAGTGAGCCGGAAGAGATATTCCGGATTTTCGGGAAGCTCCTTGGCGCAGGGCGGTGCGGTGAGCAGTTCGCTGTGCTGCACCACATAGCCGTTCCGCGTGAATGTGCCTTTTTCACCGATGCGCAGGGCTTTGCCGATTTTGCCAAAGTCCAGCATCTCGAACACATCGTCGGAGAGTCCGTCCAGTTCCTCCATGAAGCCGTTTTCCGCATAGAAGCGGCCAAGCTCTGCGTCACTGGGCGCGCCGACCACATGGCAGCAATCCGCACCCGCACTGACTGCCAGATCTCTCAGATGCTGCATGGTAAGAATACCGGCGTTGGATTCCACTTTTCTCTGGATTTCCAGACGAAGCAGGCCGTCAAAGACTTCCTGCTCCGTTTCATTCAGCACAGCCAGCCGGCCGGCAAGATCGTTCAGTTCGTTGAGGCTGGCATCCAGTTCCATCAGGTGAGGGGCGAGATACTCGAAGCCGTAGTAATCATCGATCTCCAGATACAGCTCCTCGTCCTCCTGCAGCTGTACCTTATCCATTGCATCGTGCAGCTCCCACGGGGAGGCGGGCAGTTCCAGCCTTGCGTGGGCCTCACTATTGGGTGCGTCCAGCTTTGCCAGATAGATGCCAAATATCTTTTTACCCAAGGGTCATCCCTCCCATCTCCGGCTGTTGTTCATAGCAGGCGGGGTCCGCGCCGGGTACACCCCAGCCGAACATGGAGCCCGTTTTCATGGCTTTCTCCTGCGCGGGGGTAACGCCAAGCCGCTCGTTGTTATAGTCCGCTATCTCACGGTTATGCGCGGGATCGTTCGTATTCCAATCGCTGGGGTAGTAGCCGCTCTCGCCGCGCTTGATGCAGATGAGCTCGCCGGTACCGGGGAGCGTGGAGAAGCACATCTCCGGCAGTCCTTCTGCCAACTTGGGGGAGAAAAGCTCCTGCTCCGTTTGGATGCTCCACTCGTCCGAGTTCCAAAAGTGGACATACAATTCACCACCGTCATCCACGGAAATCTCCCGCTGCTCGAAGCCTTCGCCCCAGCCGTCCGAAGCCTGTCCGGTGATAAATTCCTTCAAAGTATCCATTTCGGTGTCCGACAATTCCCCGGCGACACAGCATTCCGCCACGCCCCAGAGCTGCCGGTCACGCTCCTCCACAGTGAAGACGGCGGAGCGCACCTTGGTGTTGACGCTGTCGGCTTCATCATACCAATGCATGAGACCCCGCTCGGTTTCCTCCGGCATCCGGTTTTTCACCAGTGCCGCCGTGATCTGATTCTGATAGCCCCGCAGCTCACTGCCCTCCAGCAATGTGCTGCTGTCATCGAGATCACCGTACTCGTTCCGCTCGT
>DXUR01000550.1 GCA_019417795.1 Clostridiales bacterium
GTGTTATTACTCATCTTCAACATGGAACGAATTTCATCCCCTATGTAGAATCGCCCTCACATGGAGCGGGCCACCCGAGCCTGAGTGTCGAGGTTTTCAATCAAGGTAAGAACATGAGCAATAGATTGCCGCCGTGCTTTCTTTGCGGCCCTCTTCTGCTCCTTGCGATAGCGCTTCGTTCCTTTCATGGGCGGAGGGCTATTTTTCTTTGACTGAACAGGATAGAGGGGGTGCATATTACGGTAGAGGTCATGGTCGCTGATGTACTCAAGGTAGCCGGAAATCGTGTTCTGGCTAACCCGCTGAAGGTGATATCCAGGCACAGGGCCTGTCTTCTTGTCGCCGAGGGTGTTTTTATGATAAAGCACGACCTCATTGCCTTTGCCAGAGGGGATGATCCGCCAGTCGCTGATTGGTGTTGAAATGCCAATAAACCGATCTTTGAAAAACACAGAGGCGGCATGGCTCTGGCAGTATCCCTGCAACACATCGCTCTCCTTACGGTAGAGCTTGGCGATAGGGCTGCAATGTCGGCAAAGGCGGTAACCTGCTGCATACGCATCTTCGAGGTTCTCGAAGGAACCGACATCCTCAACGCTGACATTCTGGATATGTTGGCAAGTACTTTGATGGACGATTTTGCTTCTACTTCTTTTGCTATAGTAATACATGGAATAACACCTCTTTTCTTTCTGATGGCGTTATTCTACCGAAGGAGGTGTCCCATATAACGGACTATATCATCACTCTTGGCACTCGTTAACGATAAAATCGTACAGTGCTTCAGGTTCTGTCAGATTCCACTCCTCTGTGTTATCGGAAGACCAGACTTTATAGTCTGGTTCTCCCTCATACAGCCACCAACTGATGTAGTCGTATTTGTCGTTCACCGCTTCTTTGAGGACGAGCATTGCGGCATCGTAAAACTTGTTGTTCACGCCAAACACATAGTGTCCATCCCCGACAAGGTCAAGTGCTTTCGCAAACTGATGATTGATTTCCTGCTGCTCCTGGATGAGTTGGAGCGCCTTCACGAAGGTTTCTTTCGTTATCATTTCTCTCCAAGTTCCTCCTTGGCTTTCATAAGCCATGCGATGGCTTCCTCCTGTGTCTCAGGATCAACCAGCCATTCGAGGAAGCGCACGATCAACCGCTCTACAGTCCATCCCAGAGGCGTAATGATTTCCTTGATCTGAGCCAAGAGTACTTCATCTACCGCAACTTCAATTGTCTCGTACTCGAGTTCAAACCACTTGTAGGGGCAGAAGACACAGGAGTCTTTTCCCTCCTCCGTAACAACAAAGCCAACATTCTCCTTGTCCATGCGGTCAAACAGTTCATCAAGCCGCTTGGGAAGTTCTTCTGCCGGAACCCGCTCCATTTCAGAGAGCGGATGATATTCTCTCAATTTCATTGGTCGGCCTCCATAGTACACAGTTCAGGGTTCCAACCTGCTTTGTGACGGTAGTTGTTCTCCTGCATTTCCTCAAAGGTAACAGGTGCAAAACCGTTGACATCCGCACCGGCATTCAGCATCAGATCGTTCTCCCGAATGAGCGGCCAGTAGTCGGCATCGGTGTTGCCGTGGATGTGACCGAACACCATGTAGCATCTGGTCATGTGCGGCCAGGACATCATGGGGTAATGGCAGAGCGTCATTTGCCGCTTGCCGTCACTAATGAAGTGCAGGTTATTCACGCTCTCGAAGAAGTCTTCGAGGTTGCACTTCTTGACCCAGTCCCTGTCGTGG
Organism: Clostridiales bacterium; assembly: GCA_019417795.1. The sequence goes on from DXUR01000550.1 coordinate 1,751, forward strand.
TTTCCGATGATGAGGTGCTTTTTGCCCTTGAGCTGCTTCAGGTACTCTTCGGCAGGCTTCTCGTTTCGGAACAACAGGTCGCCAAGAATATAGACGGTATCGCCGTTGGTAACCTTGGCATTCCAGTTTCGGATTAGTGTTTCGTCCATCTCCTCGATGGTGGCAAACGGCCTGTTGCATAGGCGGATAATATTGCGGTGACCGAGGTGCAGGTCACTGGTGAAGTAATTCATGGTGTTTCACCACTCTTTCTTATAAGCTGAGTTTTTCTGCGGCGGCTCGGAGTGATAGGAGTTGGTTGTGCAGCGCGGCACTGTGCGCCGGGGTCGATTCGTTGGCGACACGGCAGTAGATGCAGCATTTACTCATGTGCATTCTCCTTTAGTTTCACAGGTTTGATCGGTTGCCACTCAATCAGGGCAATCTCGGCATCCGGGTTCTCATGATTCAGATGTCTGAAGGAGTCAACATCCTCGCCGGGGAATCTGCTGTGGCAGTAGAACGGCATCACTTCATTCGGTACAATACCCACTCGCTCCAGGCCGAGCAAGCGCTTCTTTATAAACTCTGCACCATAGATGATCACCGGCAGGCCTGCATGCTTGAGGGCCAGATAGAACTTGATTGCCTCCACACAGCGTCCATAGGATTTTGCGGCAAGGGCAAGGTGATAGCAGCCCTCGGCCACTCGGCCCAACCCCACATAGAGGGATACATGTGTGGAGTTACCACCTCTGCAAACCTCCCAAGGATGACCGCCCTTTTCCCGATTCTCCAGCCAATCTGCAAAAGCCTCGGCTGAGTCGGGGTCGATCTTCTTCAGACCATCATCTCTTCCGTCGGCATGCCTGTAGTACTGCGCTTTGGGTGCAAAGGCCTGACCATCGTAATTGTTGGCAGTATAGCCCAAGGCGCAAAACCGATAGAAGTCATTTGCTGTCATCTCTTTCAGCTCAGGCAAACCGGTGCAGTCTTCAGTTCCGGTGGCAAGGAACTCATCCACATCTTCTTGGGTCAGGGCTTCGAAGAAGGATTCTTTTTCCTCGGGATACAGCTTCCAAAGGCCTGCGCGAGTGATTACACCTGTCCGGTGTTTGTAAGGCAGCAGACGAGCCACACTCTCGTTATATGTGCCATTCCGTACAGCTTCGATGGTCAACTTCACAGCATCGACCAGCCATTCGGTGAATTCGGAAATGTCATGTGTATAGCCAGACTCCAGTCGCTTGTCCATCTCGAGTACCTGCTTGTTGCTCAGAAAGACACAGCGATATTT
>DXUR01000551.1 GCA_019417795.1 Clostridiales bacterium
GGATATAGGTTCCCTTGGGGGTGCAGGCCACGGCCAGACCGGCGGCATAGGCGCCGGTGATGTCCGCCACGCCAAAAAACTCCTCCGCGCAGTAGGCCATCACCAGGCAGAGCACAAAGGCCAGAACGGAGTTGCGGTGAGTGGCCCAGCCTCCCTGCCGCTTCAGCATCCAGCAAAACAGGCGGTTGGCCCCCACACCGGCCACAGCCGCGAAGATAAAGAAGCCCAGGATCTTCAGCAGGACCAGTCCAACGCTCTCCCCGCCGCCAGCCAGACTGCTGACCAGAGTCAGCGCCACAAGACCCAGCACATCGTCGATCAGGGCTGCTGCCAGAATGGTGTTGCCCACCTTCGTTTCCAGCTTACCCATCTCCTTCAGGGTCTCCACCGTGATGCTGACGGAGGTTGCCGTAAGGATCGTGCCCACAAATACATTTTCCAGCATACCGTTGCTCTCAATCAAGCCTGCGGCGGCAGCGCCCCATGCCAGAGCCGTACCCATGAGCAGGGGCACGATCACACCCAGCAGAGCCACCCAAAAGCCAGCCTTGCCGCTGTGCTTCAGTTCGTTGATGTCCGTTCCCATACCGGCGGAGAACATCAGCACGATGACGCCCAATTCGCTGAGCTGGGAAATAAATTCAGTTTCTGTCAGAACATTCAGTCCCGCAGGGCCAAGGATCAGGCCCGCCAGCAAAGCGCCCACTACCTGAGGCATCTGAAACCGCTGTGTCAGAAGGCCCAGCAGCTTCGTACTTAACAAAATCAACGCCAGATCCAGTAAATAATGGTATGACACAAAAAACTCCTCTCCATGCGGTTCCACCGCATACACACATTTTTTCACAAGGTCCTTATTCTATCGCTTTCCCCGATTTTTGCAATGGTCATTTCGCACAAAACAGCCGTTAATTTTTGTTAAGATTTCCTAAGTAAGCTTTTGCGGAGGTGCCTGCCGTTTTTCCGGACAGCGGCGCTATGTTCTGTCCTCTGCAAGTGTTTAATATTTGTTAAAAATTTTTTCACACTTTTTCTCGCAGAACCGCCTATAATCTCCAAAATGTGATTTTTATTTTACTGACACGCCGCGTTTTTTCCGCGGCTGAGAGGATCCTGATTATGAAGCTGCCTCTAATCGATTACCGTCAGTTCCGTCTGAGCCGGCTGAATACCCCGCAGTTCCGGCATCTGAAGCTGCTGCTGTTCTGGCCGATTTTCAGTCTGGTATTCTGTTATCTGGAAAACTACCGCCCTACCGTCTACTACGCCCCCATGCGCTGCGCGCTGGATCATTGGATCCCCTTCTGCAAGTGGTTCGTCATCCCCTACGCGTTCTGGTTTCTTTTTGTAGGAGGGATGCTGCTCTACACCTTATTTTATAACATTCCCGCTTTCCGGCGGATGATGTGGTTCATCATCCTGACGTACTCCTTTGCTCTGGTGACCTACCTTCTCTTCCCCAACTGCCAGCATCTGCGGCCCACACTGCTGGGCGGCGACCTGCTGACGCGGTTCACCGCAAAGCTGTACGCCGCAGACACCAACACCAACGTCTGCCCTTCTATTCACGTCATCGGCTCCTTTGCGGTGTACTTCGCCGCCCGGGATATCCGGCGCTTCCGCGCCAAGGGCTGGCGGCTGGGCTTTCTGACCATGGCCGTGCTCATCAGCCTGTCTACCGTATTCCTCAAGCAGCACTCCGTTCTGGATGTGCTGGCGGGGCTGGCTGTCTGCGCCGCAGCCTATCCCCTGATCTATCGGGTACCTGCCGGAGCCGCTTCTCTGATCCCCGCCGGAGGTCTTGGCCGAAAGCGGTTCCCGGAGCTGTAACACCTCTTGCCTTTCCCACTCTGTCCCTTTATAATAGAGGGACAGAGTTTTTTTGTCGCATCGCCCCATTTTCAAACGATACCGCGCAGGAGGAAGCCGCCATGCCCACGATCATCCCCATCACCGATTTTGCCGCCCCGGAACTGGATATTTATGCCCGGCTGACGGAAAATCAGCTTTTGAACCGGGCAGATCCGGCCAACGCCCTGTTCGTGGCGGAAAGTCCTCTGGTCATTGGCCGGGCGCTGGACGCCGGGTGTACGCCGGTATCCTTCCTGATGGAGACGAAGCACGTCAATGGCAAGGGTGCGGAGATCCTGGCCCGCTGTCCGGCAGATATTCCCGTCTACGCGGCGGAGCTGGAGGTCCTGACCCAGCTCACCGGCTTTCACCTGACCCGTGGGATGCTCTGCGCCATGCGGCGGCCGCCGCTGCCCACGGTGGAGGAGATCTGCGCCAAGTCCCGGCGGATCGCCGTGCTGGAAAACGTGATGAACCCTACCAACATTGGCGCCATCTTCCGTTCCGCAGCGGCGCTGGGGATGGATGCGGTGCTGCTGACTGCCGCCGGCAGTGATCCCCTTTACCGCCGGGCCAGCCGGGTCAGCATGGGCAATGTGTTTCTGGTACCCTGGACCTATCTGCCGGAGGGTGTGGATTGGACGGAAACTTTGCGGCAATACGGTTTCAAGACTGCTGCCATGGCCCTGCGGGAGGACTCCATCCGTCTGAATGACCCTCAGCTTGCCCGGGAGCCCAAGCTGGCTGTGGTCATGGGCACGGAGGGGGACGGACTGGCCTCCGACACCATTGCTCACTGCGACTATACGGTGATGATTCCCATGACTCACGGGGTGGACTCCCTGAATGTGGCGGCAGCCAGCGCCGTGGCCTTTTACCAGTTGGGGCTGATGCGCTGCCCAGAATGAATATTCCGCAAAATATTCATTCTATTATTCAAGCATTTGCCAATTCGTGAATGAATTATCTATTTTCCATGCAAATATGGCGTTTTTTAGCTATATCGCCATTTTTTTGCAGCAATTCCGTCCTGTGGCTAAAGGACTTCCTCTCCAAGGTCCTGTAACCGCAAATTCTTCAAACAACAGCAAAAAGCAGACGCAGGTTTGATCCCGCGTCTGCTTGAGACTGTCGATAAAGTAGTAAATTCTCCGCGACGGTAAGGAAGGG
>DXUR01000552.1 GCA_019417795.1 Clostridiales bacterium
CTGACCCGCATCATGTACATGAGCGAAAATGAACTCGTTGTGGCAGATGCGTTGGCTCGTGTGGATTCGGTTCTGGATGCGGAACCTGTGCCAGAAAACGATCATCCGCGGCATCCGAAAGATGCCTCTGTGTCCCTGAAAGATGTGCATTTCAGCTATGATAGCAAAACGGATGTTATCAAGGGCGTTTCGCTGAAAATTCAGCCGGGTCAGACGGTGGCTTTCGTTGGCCCCTCCGGCGGCGGCAAATCCACACTGGCAAACCTGATTTGCCGGTTCTTTGATGTGCAGAGCGGCAGCGTCCGAGTGGGAGAAGCGGATGTGCGGGACATCCCCAAGGAAGAGTTGATGGACACCATCTCCTTTGTGTTCCAGAACAGCCGCCTGCTCAAGGGCAGCATTCTGGACAACGTCCGGCTGGGCAGACCGCAGGCCACCGAAGCCGAGGTGCTGGCGGCGCTGAAAGCTGCACAGTGCATGGATATCGTGGAAAAGTTCCCGGAGGGCATCCATACCGTCATTGGCACAAAAGGCGTGTATCTGTCCGGCGGCGAGCAGCAGCGCATTGCCATTGCCCGCGCCATGCTGAAAAATGCGCCCATCCTGCTGCTTGACGAGGCCACCGCTTTTGCCGACCCGGACAATGAAGCCAGAGTGCAGGCTGCATTTGCGCAGCTTGCCAAGGGCAAAACGGTCATTATGATCGCACACCGCCTGTCCATCGTCGCCAACGCCGACTGCATCTATGTGGTGCAGGATGGGCAAATTGCGGAGTCCGGCACAAAGGACGAGTTGTGTGTGCAGAACGGCCTGTTTGCCCGGATGTGGCAGGACTATCAGGCCTCGGTGCAGTGGAAGGTCGCAAAGGAGGGGTAAGGAATGATCGAAAAAATTCAACACGCCACAGCCAGTTCCCCGGAGGGCGCAAAGGGTCTGGTAAAGGGTGTTCTGGCTTGTGCGTTCCAGAACATGGCGTTCATGCTGCCCACCTGTCTGCTGTATTTTTGGGTAAAAGACCTGCTGAATGGCACAACTTCCGGCAAAGCCGTTTTTTATCTGCTGGGCTGTATCGTCTGCTTCGGGCTGATTCTCCTGACAACATGGTTCCAGTACAACGGAACCTATTTTACGACCTATAAAGAAAGCGGTATCCGCCGTCTGGCTCTCGCAGAACGTCTGCGTAAGCTGCCACTGTCTTTCTTTGGCAAACGAGATCTGGCCGATCTGACCAGTACCATCATGTCGGACTGTGAGGTTTTGGAAAAGACCTGCTCTCACTTTATTCCCGGCCTGTTCGGTTCCTTGATCTCCACCGTGATCATTGCGCTGAGCCTGTTTGCGTTCGACTGGCGGATGGCACTGGCAGCTCTGTGGGTCATCCCGGTGTCCATCGCCATCGTGCTTGGCAGCTATCGGGTGCAAGATCGCATTCAGGCCAGAACGATGGCGGTCAAGATGGATTGCGCCGATGGGATCCAAGAGTACATTGAAACGCTCCGGGATCTGAAAGCGAGCAATGCGGAACAAGGCTATCTTTCCGGCCTTTCCAAAAAGATTCGTGCGGTGGAAAAACAATCCGTTGCGGCAGAACTGGAAACCGCCCTGTTTGTATCTTCGGCAAGCATGGTTCTGAAACTTGGCATTTCTTCGGTTGCGCTGACTGGATCGGTCTTGCTGGTCAATGGCAGCATTGATGTACTAACGCTGTTTCTTTTCCTGATGGCAGCTTCCCGGATGTACGATCCTATGCAGGGCGCTTTGCAGAATCTGGCAGCCGTCATTGCCATGCGCACCAACGTGGGCCGGATGAATGAGATTCTGGAGTACCCAGTCCAGACCGGCAGCGAAACGATGACCAATCAGGGCTGCGACATCGTGTTTGATCATGTGGGTTTTGCCTACAACTCCGGTGAGACAGTGCTGAAAGACGTTTCCTTTACGGCAAAGCAAGGCGAGGTCACTGCACTGGTCGGACCCTCTGGCGGCGGTAAAACTACCGTTTCCCGTCTGGCCGCTCGATTCTGGGACAATCAGAAGGGCTGTATTACCGTGGGCGGCATGGATATTTCCAAAATTGACCCGGAAAAGCTCATGAGCCTGTATTCCATCGTTTTTCAGGATGTGACGCTGTTTGACAACACGATTCTCGAAAACATCCGTCTGGGCCGCAAAGGTGCAACGGACGAAGAGGTTCTGGCGGCGGCAAAACTGGCAAACTGTGATGAATTTGTCGAAAAGCTGCCGGACAAGTGGAACACCAACATCGGCGAGAACGGCTGCACTCTTTCCGGCGGTGAGCGGCAGCGCATTTCCATCGCCCGCGCCTTCCTGAAGGATGCGCCCATCATCCTGCTGGACGAGGCCACCGCCAGCTTGGATGTGGAAAACGAAACTGCCATTCAGGAGGCTCTATCCCGGCTCATAAAAAACAAAACCGTCCTCATCATCGCCCACCGGATGCGCACCGTAGCCGGTGCGGATCAGGTGGTGGTGCTGTCGGGCGGCATCGTGGCGGAGCAAGGCAGACCGGATGAGCTGTACGCTCGGAAGGGACTGTACACCCACATGGTGGATCTGCAATCGGCAAGCCAGAATTGGACGATCTGAGAATGAGGGTGGCTTTTATTTTGGAAAAAGTCTTGCATTCAGTTAAAAACTGTGGTATATACATTATACGAAACACTGCTTTGAAAGAACGCTCCACCGTTCAATGATGTATAAATGGGAGGTGCCTGCCATGACCGCCGTGATCTATGCCCGCTATTCTACTGATAGTCAGCGCGAAGAATCCATTGAAGGTCAGATCCGGGAATGCACCGCCTATGCGGAAAAGAACGGCTTCACGGTGGTGAAGCATTACATTGACCGTGCCATCTCCGCCAAGACCGATAACCGCCCGCAGTTCCAGCAGATGATCAAGGACAGTGAGCGTGGCATCTTTGACATCATCATTGTCTGGAAGCTCGACCGCTTTGCCCGAAACCGCTACGACAGTGCCCGGTACAAGACCCAACTGAAG
>DXUR01000553.1 GCA_019417795.1 Clostridiales bacterium
CCAGAGAAGTCCCGATGGAGCTATTACCGCAGATGGTCAAAGAATACTGCGAGGAGCATTTTGTTTCTAAGGGAATGTGTTGTGATTTCGCAATCCATGACCCCGACCCACCGGGACACAATTCGCACTGTCATTTCATGCTGACCATGCGAGCCATTGATGAAAATGGAAAGTGGCTGCCTAAGAGCCGAAAGGTTTATGACCTTGACGAGAACGGCGAGCGTATCAAGCTCCCCTCCGGCAGATGGAAAAGCCATAAGGAAGATACCGTTGACTGGAACGAACAGTATCATGCCGAGGAATGGCGGCATGGCTGGGAAGTTGTTCAGAACAAATATCTGGAGCTTGCCGGAAGTCCAGAACGGATTGATATGCGTTCTTATGAGCGACAGGGACTTGACATTATCCCAACCGTTCACATGGGAACTGCTGTCTCTGCGTTGGAGCGAAAAGGCATTGCGACCAACATCGGCAATCTGAACCGAGACATTAAAGCCGCTAACCGCATGATGAACGCTATCCGCAGCACCATCAAAAATCTGCGTGACTGGATCGCTGACATTCTGGAAGCTACCAAAGAAGTCCTTGCAGAGAATGAAGCAGCAAAGAAAAATGCTTCTCCGAACCTTGCCGTTCTACTGCGTGATTATCTGAATCTGCGAAAGGCAGAGCGTAGCGAATGGTCGAGATACGGACAGCAGAAAGGCACGACCGATGATTTGAAAACCATTTCCCAAGCTACCGTCTATCTACAACGGCATGAGCTTTTCACGCTGGAAGATTTGGACATCGCTCTGCAAGGGGTGAGTGAAAAGGCTACTGCCATTCGTGAAGATATGCAGACAGCCGCTAACCGCATGAAAGCTATCACAACCATTCAGAACGCTGTCGCTGATTGTGAAAAGCATAAAGCAGTCCATGACAAGTATATCAAAATCGGCTGGAAAATCCGAAAGGAAGCCTATGTCGAAAGTCATAAGGACGAGCTGACCGCTTTTAATAAGGCATGCACTGACCAAGGCACAGCCCAGAGAACTGGAAGCCTCCGAAATTGACGTGCGTTTGGGTGCCACATGGCTTGCACCTGAGATCATTCAAAAGTTTATGACCGAGACCTTCCAGATTCCCTACTATCTGCGCCATGCAGTCAAGGTGAGATATTCTCCTTATACCGCAGAGTGGCGCGTGGAGGGCAAAACTGCCACCGGGCGGGGCGATATTATCTCCTCCGAGACCTACGGCACGTCCCGTGCCAACGCCTATAAGATTCTGGAAGAAACGCTCAACTTGAAGGACGTCCGCATCTACGACACCATTGAGGATGCCGAGGGCAAGCCCAAGCGTGTACTGAACAAACGGGAAACCATGCTGGCGCAGCAGAAACAGCAGGTCATTAAGGACGCTTTTGCCAATTGGGTCTGGCAAGACCCCCAGCGGCGCATTGCGCTGGTGAAACAGTACAATGAGTTGTTCAACAGCACCAGACCCCGTGAGTATGACGGTTCCCACATTCACTTTGTTGGCATGAACCCGGAGATCACCCTTCGGGAACACCAGCGCAACGCCATCGCTCATGTGCTTTATGACGATATTCGCAAAAAGCTGGTTGCTGCCGGTGTGCCGGAGAACGAGATCGAGTTCATCCACAACGCCGACACCGAAGCGAAAAAGGCAGCACTGTTCTCGAAAGTGCGCTCCGGCGATGTGCGCGTCCTGCTGGGCAGCACCGCAAAAATGGGAGCGGGCACCAACGTGCAGTCCCGACTTGTGGCGGTGCATCATCTGGATGTCGGCTGGAAACCCAGTGATATGACCCAGCGCAATGGTCGCATCATCCGGCAGGGCAACATGAACAAGGAAGTCAAGGTGTTCAACTACGTCACCGAAGGCACATTTGATTCGTACCTCTTTCAGACCCTTGAGAATAAACAGCGATTCATCTCGCAAATTATGACTTCCAAATCCCCGGTGCGTTCCTGCGATGATGTGGACGAACAGGCATTGTCTTATGCGGAGATCAAGGCGTTGTGTGCCGGAAATCCTCTTATCAAGGAGAAGATGGACTTGGATGTGCAGGTCGCCAAGCTGAAGGTGCTGAAAGCCGACCACCAGAGCCAGAAATTCCGCTTGCAGGACAAACTGCTGACTAAATTTCCGGCAGACATTCAGGAAGCAAACGCCCACATTGCCGGGCTGAAAGCCGATGCACAGCTTGCCGCCGCCCATCCGCAGGTGCAAGAGGGTTTCTGCGGCATGACCATCAAGGGCGTGACCTACGATGAGAAAAAGACCGCCGGTGAGCGTCTGGTGCTTGCTTGTTCTGAACTGCCAAACGCCGAAGAAAAAGTCATCGGCAACTACCGGGGCTTTGAGCTGTCCCTGCGGTTCGACACCTACCGCAGTGAATATCAGGCGCTTTTGAAGGGGCAGCGAAAGTACACGGTGCCCTTGGGCACCGACCCGCTGGGCAACATCATACGTCTGGATAACTCCCTGAACAACTTCCCAGAGCGCATCACCTCTGCCGAGAATGAACTGGCCACTCTGCATCAGCAGCAGGCGGCGGCGCAAATTGAGGTGGAAAAGCCCTTCCCGCAGGAGGAAGAACTGGCAGTGAAGTCGGCTCGCCTTGCAGAGCTGAACGCCCAGTTGGATGTGGACGAAAAAAGCCATGAGCCGGAACAGGACGAGGAGGAACAGGAGGATGCACCTCGCCGCCCCTCGGTGCTGGCGGCACTGGAGGAAAAATCGGATAAGCCGGAGCCGGTGAAGCCCTTCAAAAGCTATCTGGACAAGGATGGTGATGCCCGGTGAAAGAAAAGCGGGACGAGATCATCATCCTGAGAACCACAAAAACCGAGAAGAACCGCATTTATGAAAAGATGCTGGGCATGGGCATCCGCAGCCTGAGCTCCTATATCCGCAAGATGGCACTGGATGGCTACTGCCTGAACCTTGACCTGCCGCAACTGCGGCGCATGGCATATCTTTTGCAGATGTGCAGCAACAACCTGAA
>DXUR01000554.1 GCA_019417795.1 Clostridiales bacterium
GTACTTTTGCAATCAGCAAAAGATAAATGGGGCCAGCAAGCAGCCCACCTCCTGCCGGCATGAAAAAAGTAAGTACAGGATTTGTTGCAAAAAAGACGCCGCCCACCAATACAAAAACAAATAACAGTGCGGTAAAAATGCCAGTTGTTACAAGGTCTTTCACAGTCAGACCTTTGTTCATAGAATTTACTTGATTACTCATTTTGAGCCTCCTACCTTTCGTTGTCTTGACGCGACAAGCGGTTTGTGATATTCTTCGATTAGATGCTGCTAACCGTTATCTAATACGGTACACTTGTGACGAACAGCATTCAATAGGTTTCGGCGATGTTCGTCCGTTCCTTTCAAAGGTTCGTCCAATCGTTGCAAAAAAGGAGGCGGTCTACTTTCATGTCTGAAATCATCGATCAGCTTTATGCGCCCCTGCTTGCGGAACACGGTTTTATCCGTGACTCGGATAACCAGCAATACGGGGCATTGGGTATCTGCTGGAAACTTTCTCCCGAAGTCGGAGAAGGTACCTACTGGACTTATGGACAGAAAGACCTATACGATATTAAAATTCACAATTTTTCTTTCCACAAGGATTTCATGCTGGAATGTTCTTTGCCAGAATGTTTGAGTATTACGCAGTATGATTCTATCTCCGGGGAAGAGTTATCGCCATACCGCAGACTGTCTGCCGGCTGCATCAAAACGTTTATCGGAGGCTATGCGCCATACAAGGCTTTGATACATAAGAACATTCCAATCCGTTCGGTTGGAATCGAGATTGCACCCGCATATTATGAAGATTATCTGAAGAAACTGTACCCTGAGGCACAGATCAATCCGATTGACGCCTTCCGCAAAATCGACCAAACATCAGATTTTCCTGCGATGTCACGGTTGCTTACGGAGATTAAGGACTATCGCGGAGAAGGGATTGCCGCAAAACTTTTTTATGAGGGAAAAGTCGCAGAAGCAGTTTCAATGGTAGTGGAATATCAGAAGAAGCGTCCTGATAAAACAATTCATAAGCTCTCGCAGCAGGATATAGAAAGTATCCAGACGGTTGCCTCATATCTTAGCGACCACTATGCTTTTGACATTCCTCTGGAAAGGCTGACGCAGATTGCCTGTATGGGGACAACGAAACTGAAAAGTTGTTTTAAGAAATACTACGACTGCACCATTACAGAGTATATTCAGCAGCGGCGCATGAGCCAAGCCGAGTATCTGCTGGCATACACAGAACTGACAGTCGGACAAGTTGCCCAAACAGTGGGGTATTCCACTTCAAGCCGATTTGCAGAATTGTTCCGCAAAAGCACTGGATTGTTGCCATTGGAGTATAGAAAAACCGCGCAACGAAAGTAACGTAGACCAATCAAGATATATCGATTTCAGATGGGAAGACTGTGTTGTTGCCGCCAACAGACGGACGCGTTTATTTTAAGCAGGAGTATGGAAAATCGTATGACGATGACGAGATTAAGGTTCTGTCCTATTTGGCAACAGAAAAGATAACAGGAAACTTCAAGTTGGAAACGTTACTCGACAAGCTTCAGAAGGAAGGCATCTATTCAAAAGCTGATGCGGTCAATTGCAGAAAAAATGGATACAAGAGTATCATTGAAATCATTCAGAACAACTATTTTGTTTTATCAAATCTTAATAACGAACGTTTGGTAAGGCAAAATGGCTCATTCTTGATCTGCGGACAATATAATATTCAGATCGCAGGAGAGGGGGCTGGAGAATACATTATAAAAAGAGCCTATAAAAATGTTCGAGATGAATTTGATGAATTCAGCTTTAGAATCCCGGCAGAATCAAAAGAGCACATTCTAAGGGAGTTGGATTTTTACAATATAAACGAAGGAAGCCTGTTCCCTGAATTGGAACACCAAATGGCGTATATAAAAGATGTACATGTAAACATGCCATCCCTACAAAATGAGCCATTTGAAATGTTTGATGTGGCTTCAATGAATGGTGATACTGCAACACTGGAGAAAACACCACATGTCGAAGATAGTCAAATCGTTAGAGACATTTTGAAAGAGAAAATCAATCCGATTCTTTTTGATGAATGCTATGTTGCAGTTCAAGAAAGCTTGATTCCTGATTGGTACAACAAAGAAATCGGGCAGAGTAAGGCACGAAAAGCCTTAGCAGATGCCTTACAGAAATATTCATCGATGGAACGCCCTATGGCAAAAACTGTGTCAAAGTCAATCATTGACGATATAGTTGATGCCATCACAAAAGAGCTCGAAAAAAATCAAGATTGATTTATTGGTGGAGAAAGAATATGCTTTTCAATGAAGACACCTTTGAACAAGCCATAATCGAATTGTTTGAGAACATGGACTACACCCATATCTATGCTCCTGATATGAACCGGACGGATTACAGCCGCCCGCTGCTGGACGATGTTTTGCGGGATTGTCTGGTGCGGCTGAATCGCAGCCTTCCGGCTGTGGCGATTGACGAAGCGATTTTGAAGCTGAATGATTTTGATGCTGGAAGTCTGTTGCAGAAAAACATGGTTTTTATGGACTATCTGCAAAACGGTATCACGGTCAAATATGCAGTCAAGGGTGAAGAACGGTCTTCGGTAGTAAAGCTGATTGATTATGCAGATGCAGACAAAAATGATTTTTATGTGGTAAACCAGTATGCCTTCGTGGAAAATGGAAACAACCGCCGTCCGGATATTATTTTGTTTATCAATGGTTTGCCGTTGGTTTTGATGGAACTGAAAAGTCCTTCCAAGGACGAAGTGGGTGCAGAAAACGCATACAACCAGATTCGGAACTATATGAAGGATATTCCTTCGATGTTCTATTATAATGCAATCTGCGTAATCAGCGACCTTTCGAGCAACAAGGCGGGAACAATTACTTCTGGACTTGACCGTTTTATGGAATGGAAAACAAAAGACGGTGATTATGAAAACACTGCGTATGCGCAGTTTGATACCTTCTATGAGGGGATGTTCCAGAAAGCCCGGTTGC
>DXUR01000555.1 GCA_019417795.1 Clostridiales bacterium
GTCAAGGAAGAACGCCTTGACCTTCGCCGCCTTCGACCAGTCGGCGTTCGCCCACTTGAGCGTCACGGTTTCTTCATCCTCCGCAGCTTCGCTCGCGGCATAGGCCAGGAATCTGCCGTCCTCGGCGCAGAGCGCCGCAGCGTAGTAAACCGCGTCCGCCTGCTTTTGGACTGTGACCTCGTTCTCGCCCATGCTCACGATGCCGCTGTCAGGGTCGTTCGCCTTCACCACGATGGCATAGGTCGAGAAGTGCTTGAGCGTCAGCACGGCGTTTCCGTCGCGGTAGGCCACCTCGACCGGCTCCTTTGTGCCGTCATCGGCAAGATACCAAGCCTGCAGCACACCCTGTTGCGTCCACGTAAACGGAACGGAGACGGTCACCTTGCCGTTAAAGCTGTGAATTTCCGTTCCGTTTGCCGTCAGGCTCACATCAAGCACCATGCCCTGTTCGATATCGCCGATGATCTCGGTCTGATCGCTGCTCAGTGCATCGCCGGTGCTGACATGCATCGGCATAGAAAAAGAATGACCACTTCCGTTTGAAGTGATCACTCTTTTTTATATAAAGCTGAGTGAAATCTTACGAAACAGTAATCTGGCCGCTTCTGATTCAATACTCAAATTTCGCTCAAATCTAAAGGGCCAAATTACTCCTACTACCCGATACTATAGAATAGTTCTTATGGAAAATCCTGCAGGTTCTTCGTCAGCGTTTACCCGAACACTGATGAAACCCGCAGGATTTCCATTTTGCAGCAATAGAGAGGTCAGCAATGAAAAAGATGTATCAAATTATCTGCCGTAAAATTCGCAATTCGGTACGCCATGATTCTCAACAACCGATTTCAGCCCAATTTTGCTGTCTTCTGTTGCGAATACAATTTCGGCCGCCTTTAGCTCAAATGCGCGCGCTTCTTCAATGTTATTCTGTGTCGCTTTCCTGACGCAGTCCTTATAATATTTTACCGCAATTGGTGCGGCCTTGGACATCTTCTTTGCAGTTGCAAGGCCTACAACCTCAACGAGTTCATCTGCTACAACCTTGCTTGCAAGCCCCAGTTCATAGCACTGGCGGCCTGTGAAATCCTCGTTGAGGAACATGTAGTCAAGCACCTTGTTTCTGCCGATCCACATAGGCAGGCGCAGAGAGCTCATGCCCCAGGAGCCGACCGTACCATAGTAGATATCGCCATCGTGCATCCGAAAGCCTTCTCCAACAATACGGATATCAAAGGCGTTGAACATCGCCGTGGAGCCGCCGATGCACCGTCCCTTTGCCGCAACGAGCGTCGGTTTAGGGCAGCAGTCGATACGCTCAACCAAGCGGTTGCCAAGAACGGAAAAGCTTTCCGAAATCTCCTCTGCTTCGCCGTTAATGCCCTTTTTTACATCGCCGCCGTCCGCTCCATAGGAAAAATCAGGCCCATTCGCTTTTACCATGATAGCGCGAACAACATCATTCTGTTCAAATTCGTCCAAAGCGCGCATCATTTCAACCATCATGCGTTTGCTGACCGAGTTGAGCGGCGGGTGATCCAGCGTGATCACTCCCACGCGCTCTACGATCTCGGTTTTGATTGTCAAATAATCCATATCTGTCCTTTCTGCGGCTCTGCCGGCTCATTCCGCCAGAGCCGCCGCTTTATTTTGGGCTTCACTGAACAGCTTTTGCGTCAGTTTGCAGCGTTATTGTTCTTTTCGCTGGCAGAAGCCTTAACAACGTCTGCCACCTTTGCAGTGTTTTCAGTCGGCGCATGCTTGGTGCAGAGGCTCACAACAATGTAGGTCACTGCGCCGGGGAGCACGGGGAAAATGCTGGAGAACGGAACTGTGATCACGCCGAAGATACTCAGCAAAGCTGTGATCATACCAACTGCCGCAGAAGCTGCCGCGCCCTTTGTCGTGCCGCGTTTCCAGATGATGCCGCCCAGCAGCGGGACCAGCGTACCGGAGAGCATAATGGTATAGCCGACCGAAAGAAGATCAATAACATTTGTAAACGCAAGCGCGCATACAACGGCTGCCACCGAAACAACAATATTGACGATGAGATTCAGGCGCTTCTGCTGCTCTTCCGTTGCATTCTTATTAATAAAGCCGCAGTACAGGTCATGAACAACAAGCGCATCCGTCGCCACCAGCGCACCACTGGCAGTCGACATGATCGCCGCCAAGATCGCACAAATCATTACAGCACAAACGATCGGGGAAACCTTGTTCATCAGCATGACAATGAACGCATTTCCGCCAGCATCAGGGAACTCTGCGCCGCTCCACATGCCGATATAGACCATCAGCCACCCAAAAAGGAACAGAGGAATGCAACTGAGCAGATGTCCCCAAAATGCCGTTGCTTCCGTCTTTGCGGACGCCGCGCGCTGAACAGAGGTCTGGTCGACCAGCACGGAAAGAACCATCGGGCCAACAAACATCATCCAAAGCTCCGGAGAAATGTTGAAAAGGTCAAACTTCTCCGCCGGATAGAACGCATGGATCTCCGCAATGCCGCCCTGTGTGAACATTGAGATGCCTACGACCAAAACGCCGGCAATGATCACGCCGACCTGAAATACCGCCGTTGCGTAGGAACCCCAAAGGCCTGCAAACATCGTGTAGACCAGCATAACTGCCGCTGTAATGACAAGGCCGATCGTCGGGTCAATGCCGAACGCTTGGAAAATGGCCTTTGCAGCAACCAGCTGACCGCCCATGGATGCAGCGCAGGCAAAGGGGCCGATGCCGCTGTAAAGCAGGACGATGAAGTTACTGTCATATCTTCTTTTGAAATAGTCCGAAAAAGAAACCAGCTTATTGCGGTAAATAAAGCGGGTCATTACAAACGCGTGGACAATGCAGGCAAGGCCGCACGCGATCGCGTACCATGCACCGGCGACGCCCAGCTTTACCGCATACTGCGTTGTGCCAATAACGACACCGGAGCCAATGCTGGCGCCTACCGCCGATGCGATAATAAACCAGATGCCGGACTGTCCGGATGCC
>DXUR01000556.1 GCA_019417795.1 Clostridiales bacterium
GAACTACTATACTGTCCGAATCACTGCTCTCGGAATTTGCATTGTCATAGTTGTCATTGATAGCGATGAAGCGAATCCCCATCATCGGGAAAATCTGTTCCAGATACTTTCCCATCTCGATGTAGTTACGGCCAAGTCTGGATAAGTCCTTGACGACGATGCAGTTGATTTTGCCAGATTTAATATCCTCCATCATCCGCTTAAAGCCCGGACGTTCAAAGTTTGTTCCTGTGTAGCCATCATCAGCGTACTCTTCGACCAAATACAGTCCTGGCCGTTCTGCAGCAAAATCCCGAATCAGTTCTCTCTGATTGCCGATGCTGTTGCTCTCAGCCTTGTCGCCATCCTCGATGGACAATCTCAGATAGGCCGCTGCCCGTATGTCTTTATTCTTTTCCTTGTAAAAAAACAAAGCCATTAAACCTCCTGTCTCCACGCAAATTGCATGGTAAAATCCAGAAAGTTAATGGCTTTTGATTGCACTATTCACTTAACCCGTCTGTATTCTACCAAGCTGTGACACAAAAATCAAGCTGCTGCGCACATTTTTCAAAATTTATTTTTCAGTGCTTCCCCATACTCTGCAGCAGGCAATCCCACAGTTCGCTGCCCTCCGGCCGGAACGATTCATATACGGTGATGCCCTTGATGATGGCTTTTCTGTGATGCACAGGCTCCGTATGTTCCTGTTTAGGCTTTTCATCAAATCGTTCTTTCTGCTTCATAGAAATCAATCCCCCTTTACTAATAGGAATCCAGAAGGGCATTTTGGAATACAGTTTTTGAAAAAATTTCAAAAAAAAATTGAAAAGTGTATTCCAAATAGGGGCTGCGGATTCCTATTTATAGAAGGACTTCTTTTGATAGGTCTACGGCATACGATAAAAGACAGGTCTTTTTCTGTCTTAGAGCAAGATTCGCCTATGGTAACTCAAAACTCACTTTCGTGATTTTTCATTCCCGGCAATCTTGATGGGGATTCCGTTCCCCATCCCCACGGTACGCACAAAATCTTGGATTTTGGCTATCTGGCTCCACATGAATGTGTTCGCAGCCGAACGCCTACGGCTTATCGGGAGTTGCTTCGCAACTATAAAATGCAGGAGGATCACACTATGGCTCGCCCCAAAAAGGATGAAAGCATCAAACGGACTAAGAATGTAATGGTTCGTTTTACCGATGTGGAGTACGCACTGGTTTCGTGTTCTGCTGAACAGGCTGGCTATCCCGTTGCCGTTTATGTAAGGAAACAGGCCATAACCGAAAAACTTCACGTTCATTACAACATCGTTGCCGACATTGCAGAACTGCGAGATTTTGCAAGACAGCTTTCCCATATCGGAAATAACCTGAACCAAATTGCAGCCTTTTTCAACAGCGGCGGCATCCAATCTCGTGCCATGCTGGAAGAAATCAATCGTTGCATGACCGACCTCCGCGCTATGCGGAAAGAAATTGCAGGACTGGCAGGTGATTATCGTGGCAATCTTAAAACACGTCGCGGGTAAAAGTGCAGACTATGGTGCTGCACTCGACTATTTGAAATATGAGCATGACGAAGTTCTGAAGAGACCCCTGCTGGATGCAAACGGGAACTGGGTACTCCGTCGAGATATTCTTCTGGAGGGCATAAACTGTGAACCGGAACTTTTTGATGTGGAGTGCGAAATGCTTAATGCGCAGTACCACAAGAATCAGAATTACGACGAAATCAAGACGCACCACTACCTCATCAGCTTCGATCCTGCCGACAAAGACGAGTGTGGACTGACAGGTGAACAGGCGCAGGCCATCGGCATGGAATATGTAAAAGCCAACTTTCCGGGGCATCAGGCGTTGGTCTGCACCCACATGGACGGTCACAACGGCAGCGGCAATATCCATGTGCATATCGTAATCAACAGTCTGCGAAAGCTGGATGTTCCGCAACAGCCCTTTATGGAACGTCCCATCGACTGTAAGGCGGGCTACAAACACCATCTGACGAAAGATTACCTAAAGCATTTACAGCAATCTCTTATGAATATCTGCTTGAGGGAAAATCTCAATCAGGTCGATTTGCTTTCCCCGTCTGTCAACAAAATTACGCAGCAGGAGTATTATGCTAAACAGCACGGGCAGATCAATCTGGACAAGTTGAACGCTGAGCTTATTGCAGAGGGTTTCACTCCCATGAAAACCAAATTTCAAACGGAGAAAGATAAGTTGCGCGATTCCATTACTGCTGCGGCAAAGAAAGCAAAATCTTTTGAAGAATTCAGCCGCCTACTCCAAACCGAATCCAACATTTTGGTAAAAGACCACCGTGGTCGATTTAGTTACCTTCTCCCGGACAGAGAAAAATACATCTCTGCCAGAACTCTGGGAACCAGTTTTGACCGTGAACATCTTCTGACGCTTTTTGAAAGTAATGCGATTACCGCTGCAAAAGAAAAAAAGCAATGGAGTGTTGCTGACCCCATTGCCGTTCTCTATATCAAGTCCAATCTTCGTCTGGTAGTGAATTTGCAGGACTGCGTAAAAGCCCAGCAAAGTCGCGCCTATGCTCAGAAAGTCAAAATTTCCAATTTGCAGCAGATGGCAAATACCATCGTCTATGTACAGCAGCACGGCTACGACAGCTACGATGATTTGAAAAAAGCGCGCGATGAATTATCTGCCAAAATGTCAGATGCCCGCAACACCGCCAAATCTACCGATGCCGACTTAACGCTGCTGAATGAGAAGATTCACTATCTGGGGCAGTATCTTTCCACAAAGGCTACATACAAAGAATTTTTGCAGGCGGGCAACAAGAAGATGTACCGTTCTGCACATCAGGATGAAATTGCCAGATACGAAGAAGCCGTTCAATTCTTGAAACGCAATTCCACGAATGGCACAATTCCCACGATGAAAAATTTACGAGCAGAAAAGGAAAAGTTGCTTTCTGCTCGAACCGCACAATACGAAAGCTACATCTATTTCAAAGATTACTACCACGAACTGCAAACCGCTTG
>DXUR01000557.1 GCA_019417795.1 Clostridiales bacterium
GCTCGCGGGCAGCGTAGATCTCTGCCAGAATCGCCACATCCGCCAGTTTCAGTTCCTCCACGAACCGATCAAACAGCTTGGCCGTGCGGGAATAGGTGTGGGGCTGGAAGGCCACCACCAGCCGCTGATAGCCAAGCTGGCGGGCCATGGTCAAAAGGGCGTGAAGCTCGTCGGGGTGGTGGGCGTAGTCATCGTAGACCTTGGCACCGTGATACTCCCCCTTGTACTCAAAGCGGCGGCCCGCGCCGGTAAAGCCGGCCAGACCGGTCTCCACAGCACTGCCGGGCAGACCCAGCACATAGGCGGCGGAGGCGGCGGCCAGAGCGTTGCAGATGTTGTGCTCGCCGCCCACCTTCAATTCCACGTGGGCGTAGATCTGGCCCTGAATCACGATGTCGAAGCTGGGGAGACCGTCGGCCCAGGTGATGTGCTCTGCGTGGCAGTCGGCCTTGGGATCGTGGAGGCTGAACCAGAACAGAGGGCGGTCCAGACCGTTCAGAGCTGTTCTGGCGCTGGCGTTATCATAGTTGGCAACCACATGACCGGTCTCCTGCGGTACTAACTCCGCAAAGGAGCGGAAGGAATGCTGGATGTCCCCCAGATCCTTGAAGAAATCCAAATGGTCGGCCTCTACGTTCAGAATCACCGCCACAGTGGGGTAAAAGCTGAGGAAGCTGTTGCAGTATTCGCAGGATTCCAGAATAATGGTGTCACCGTGGCCCACCCGGTAGCCGGAGTGGAGCAGGGGCAATGTGCCGCCGATCATCACGGTGGGGTCCTGCTCCGCCGCCATAAAAATGTGGGTGCACATGGAGGTGGTGGTGGTTTTGCCGTGGGTGCCGGAAACGCACAGGGCGTTGGGGTATTTCCGCATCAAGGCACCCCAGGCCTGCGCCCGCTCGTAGACGGGAATGCCCCGGGCGATGGCGCCGGCGATCTCCGGGTTGCCGTCATGGACGGCGGCGGTGCGGATCACAAAATCGCAGTCTCCTAAGTTTTCCGCGTTGTGGCCGATGGCAACGGAAATGCCCTTGGAGCGCAGATGCTTGACGGAGTCGCTCTCCATCATATCGGAGCCCTGCACCAGCAGACCCTTACCGGCCAGCACCTCTGCCAGCGGACACATGGACACGCCGCCGATGCCTACCAGATGGGCGCGCTTGCCGGGAACCAGAAATTCGGAAATGGGCTTGGGATTGTTCATCATATAAAGGCTCTTCCTTTCAAAAAACGCCGTGATTGCGTGACGGCGGAAAATGGTGTATAGTAGTACCGATTCCAAATCAATTTATTATAGTATGTGTCTTTGGAAAATGCAACTGAAAGGGGCGGGAAATATGCGGGAAAAACGAGTGGACTTAAAAATTCCCGCCTACGTGCGGGAAACGCTGGCGGCATTGGAGACGGCGGGCCATCAGGCGTACTGCGTGGGCGGCTGCGTCCGGGACAGCCTGCTGGGCCGCACGCCGGAGGATTGGGACGTCACCACCTCCGCGCTTCCGGAGGAGACCATGAAGGTTTTCGGCGACCGGGCCATTCCCACGGGACTGAAGCACGGTACGGTGACCGTCTGCTGTCAGGAGGGCAAAGTGGAGACCACTACCTTCCGCCGGGACGGCGTTTACGCCGACCACCGCCACCCGGAACAGGTCACGTTTACCCCTGATCTGACAGAAGATCTGGCCCGCCGGGATTTTACCGTCAACGCCATGGCAACAGACCTTCGAGGGACGGTGTATGACCCCTTCGACGGACAGGCGGACCTGCAAGAGGGAATTTTGCGCTGCGTGGGCGATCCGGAGCGGCGGTTTTCAGAGGACGCCCTGCGAATCCTGCGCTGCCTGCGGTTTGCGGCGGTGCTGGGCTTTTCCATCGAACCGGAAACCGGCAAGGCACTGCTGACCTGTCGGAACTTGCTGCGGGAGATGGCCCCGGAGCGTGTTCACGAGGAACTGACGAAGCTGCTCTGCGGCCCGTGGGCAGCGTCCGTCCTGCGGCGGTACCCGGACGTGATCGGCGCGGTGCTGCCGGAAATTCTGCCGATGGTGGGATTTGACCAGCGGAATCCTCACCACTGTTATGACGTATGGGAGCACACGCTTCATGCTCTGGACGCCGCGCCGCCGGACTCGGTGCTCCGCTGGGCGGTGCTGTTTCACGATATGGGTAAGCCGGAGTGCTTCGCCTTGGACACGCAGGGCATCGGACATTTCATGGGACACGGCGTGGTTTCCCGCCGCATTGCCGACGGCGTCATGGACCGGCTGCGGTTCGACAATGCTGCCAAGGAACGGATCGGTGAGCTGGTGGAGTGGCATGATCACCGGGTGGAGACGGAAAAGGGCGTCCGCCGGATGCTGAACCACTTCGGAGAACGGAATTTCCGGTACCTTCTCGCCATCCAGCGGGCGGACAACATGGGACAGGCGGAGGAATTCCGTGGCCGGCAGAAGGAGATCGACCGGATCGAGGCCATGCTGGACCGGGAACTGGAAAAGGGGAGCTGCTTTTCTCTGAAGCAGCTGGCGGTGAACGGAAACGATCTGCTGGGGCTGGGACTGTCCGGCCCGGCGGTGGGCCGAACGCTGCAAGGGCTATTGGACCAGGTCATGGACGGAACACTGCCCAATGACCGGGATGCGCTGCTGACGGCGGCCGGAAAAATCAGATGAGATCCACGCACAGCTTTGCGTCGGCGTCATACGCTGGGGCAAGGGGGTGCGTGGATTTTGCTGTTTGGAATCATCGGCGGTGACCGCCGACAGGAGGAATTGCTGGCGCTGCTGCGCCGGGACGGATACACAGTGGCGGCCTGCGGCGTGGCCGGAGAAATGGATTGGGACGCTGCCGTAGCGGCGGAGGTGGTGATTTTGCCGCTGCCGCTGTGCAAGGAGGGGGATACCCTGAACATAGAAGGCCCGCGGCGGGGCGCGGGGGCGCTGTTCCGCCAGCTTCGGCGGGATCAGCTGATTTTGGCGGGACAGGTGAAGCCTGCTC
>DXUR01000558.1 GCA_019417795.1 Clostridiales bacterium
GGCGTTCCGTGCCCTCGTCGGGATCCAGCCGCTTGACCAGCTCCGGGCGCTGCGTGGCGATGCCCCACGCGCATCTGCCGCTCTGACAGGTGCGGCAGAGGTGGCAGCCCATGGCGATCAGCGCCGCCGTGCCGATATAGCAGGCGTCCGCTCCCAGAGCCACGGCCTTGACCACGTCGGCAGAGGAACGGATGCTGCCGCCTGCGATCAGGGACACCTGATTGCGGATGCCCTCCTCCCGCAGCCGCTGGTCCACGGCCGCCAGCGCCAGTTCAATGGGAATGCCCACATTGTCGCGGATCCGGGTGGGCGCGGCGCCGGTGCCGCCTCGGAAGCCGTCGATGGCAATGATGTCCGCGCCGCCCCGCGCAATGCCGCTGGCGATGGCCGCGATGTTGTGGACCGCGGCTACCTTGACGATCACCGGTTTCCGGTACTGCGTTGCTTCCTTTAAGGAGCAGATCAGCTGCCGGAGATCCTCGATGGAATAAATATCGTGGTGGGGCGCCGGGGAAATCGCGTCGGATCCCTCCGGGATCATGCGGGTGCGGGAAACATCGCCTACGATCTTCGCCCCCGGCAGGTGTCCGCCGATGCCCGGCTTGGCCCCCTGCCCCATCTTGATCTCAATGGCCGCGCCGGCCATCAGGTAGTCCTCGTGAACGCCGAACCGTCCGGACGCCACCTGGGTGATGGTGTTGCGCCCATAGCGGTAAAGGTCCTCGTGGAGTCCGCCCTCACCGGTGTTGTAGCAGATTCCCAGCGCCTCCGCCGCTCTGGCCAGACTCTCGTGAGCGTTGAAGCTGATGGAGCCGTAGCTCATGGCGGAGAACAGCACCGGCATGGACAGCTCCAGCTGCGGCGTCAGCTCCGTGATCAGCCGCCCCTGAGCGTCGCGCCGGATGCGCTCCGGCTTCTTGCCCAGAAACACCCGGGTCTCCATCGGCTCCCGCAGCGGGTCGATGGGCGGGTTCGTGACCTGGGAGGCGTTGAGCAGCAGACGGTCCCAGTAGACCGGCAGCTCCTTGGGGCTGCCCATGGAGGACAGCAGCACGCCGCCGGTGGCGGCCTGCTTCCAGATCTCCTCCACGGCATCGGAGGACCAGTTGGCGCTCTCCCGCAGGGTGCAGCGGTTTTTCTCGATCTTCAAAGCGTGGGTGGGACAGTACGCCACGCACCGCTGGCAGTCCACACACTTGCTCTCATCCGCCAGCATCCGGCCGTGGGTCTCGTCAAAGCGGTGAACGCCGTTGGGACATTGCTCCACACAGACCTTGCAGTTGACGCAGCGCTGCGGATCCCGCACCACCTCAAATTGCGGCGGCACATAGAAATTTTTCATCAGTAAGTCCCTTCTTTCAACCGGACGATGACCGGCTCACCGCCCATGGGCGCCCATATATTCTCCGCGTCAGGCTCCATGACCCGGATGGCCGCCTCCTCGCTGGAAATGAACACCCGGTCATCCTTTTCGCCCACCACCATGCTCCGCAGCTTCAGCCGGTCGTTCAGCGCCATCAGTCCGCCGGAAAAGCCGAGGATGATGGAGAACGGCCCCGTCAGCAGCAGGCTGGGGAACACCTTCCGGAGATAGGCCAGCCGTTCCGCCTCCTGGGGCTCCTTGCTCTCAATGGTGCTCCAGAAGGGGGCCGCCATGACGGAAGCCGCCTCCTCCAGCGTCAGCCCCTGCCGCCGCAGAAGGTAGTCTGCGATGTAGGCCATGACCTCCGTATCCGTTTGCAGCGTGCACTGATAGCCGAACATCTCCACGCAGCGGCGGTTGGCGTCGTAGGAGGAGATCTCTCCGTTGTGCACCACAGACCATTCCAGTAGGGAGAATGGATGTGCGCCGCCCCACCAACCGGGGGTGTTGGTGGGATAGCGGCCGTGGGCCGTCCAGCAGTACGCCTCATACTCCTCAAGACGGTAGAACCGACCCACGTCCTCCGGATAGCCAACCGCCTTGAAGGTCCCCATATTTTTGCCGCTGGAAAACACGTATGCGCCCCGAAGCTCCGCGTTGATCTTCGTCACAATGCGGGCCACGTATTCCTCCGCATCCAGCTGCAGCCGGTTCAGAACGGACTGCATAGGCGCCAGAAAATACCGCCAGATCAGGGGCGCATCGGTGATCTCCGGGATCTGCCGGATGGGAATGTGCTCCGCCTTGACGATCTCAAAGCCCTCCTTCAGCAGCGCCTCACAGGTTTTGCGGGTGTCCCGGCTGTCAAAGAAGATGTGGAAGGCATAGTAGTCTCGGTATTCCGGATAAATGCCGTATGCGGCGAAGCCGCCGCCCAGACCGTTGGAGCGGTCATGCATGGGGATCATGCTCTCCACGATCTTCTCTCCCGTCATCCGGCGTCCCTCCCGGGAGATCACAGCGGAGATCGCGCATCCGGACGGGATGCGGACCTGCCCTTCTCTTTTCATGATGTTCACCTTCCTCAAAACGGCGTTTTTTCCGTTACGAAAAAAGACGTCCATTTTTCAGCAGAGGGTCACGCCTCTTGCCAAAAAATGAACGTCATTGCTCATCAAATATACAAATGATTTGTTATCATACTATAAGTGTTCTGTCTTGTCAATCCTTTTGAACTAGACACGATATTTGATGACCCTATAGGATACTTTATCGTTTGCCACGAGGTTCACCTCACTCCTTCGGTTTCTGCTCTCTGATGTATTGCTTAACTTGCTCGATAGACCGATCACTTACGGACACCGCACAATATGACGGATTCCATAGATGTCCTCCCCAAAGCGATCTCTTGATATCCGGGAACAACTCAAACAGCTTCTTTGCCGTCTGCCCCTTTAGCCGTTTAATGGCATCAGGGATGAAGAATTGAGGGGAGCAATTTACAAGCAAATGGACATGGTCTGGCATGACTTCCATTTCCATGATAGTGCCGTGCAGTTCATTCATGACAAGTTGGAGTTGTCGCTTGAACTCAACTTCGATATCCCCGACCAGAACCTGCTTTCTGTAC
>DXUR01000559.1 GCA_019417795.1 Clostridiales bacterium
CCGACGTTGCCATCGGTAAGGGCTTTCTAATATGGTTGTCCTCACTTATAAGCCGTAAAAAAGCATTCTTTACCCGCAATCCAGTGGGAATATAGAATGATACGGTATATGGGGAGCGTTATCAAATCGTTATCAAAAGAGAGATATAAAACCGTAAAATCGTTGTGCCACAACGGGTTCGGAGTTTCAAAAAATCACTCCCACTCAATAGTCGCGGGGGGCTTGGAGGTAATATCGTAGACGATGCGGTTGATGTGGGGCACCTCGTTGACGATACGGACGGAGACCCGGTCCAGCACATCGTAGGGGATCCGGGTCCAGTCGGCGGTCATGAAGTCCGTGGTGGTGACGCTGCGGAGGGCCAAGGTATAATCATAAGTCCGGCCATCGCCCTGCACGCCTACGGAGCGCATATTGGTCAGCACCGCGAAATACTGGCTCATGGCGCTCTCCAGATGCGCCTTGGCAACCTCGTCCCGGAAGATGAAATCCGCCAGACGCAGAATATCCAGTTTTTCCTTCGTCACATCCCCCAGACAGCGGATGGCAAGGCCGGGGCCGGGGAAGGGCTGACGCATCACCAGATACTCCGGCAGACCCAACTCACGGCCCAGCTGCCGCACCTCGTCCTTAAAGAGCATCCGCAGAGGCTCGATGATCTCCTTGAAATCCACATAATCCGGCAGACCGCCCACATTGTGATGGCTCTTGATCACAGCAGCGTCACCGGCGCCGGACTCGATCACATCCGGGTAAATCGTACCCTGAGCCAAGTAATCCACCTGGCCGATTTTTTTGGCTTCCGCCTCAAAGACCCGGATGAATTCCTCGCCGATGATCTTCCGTTTGCGCTCCGGCTCGCTGACGCCGGCCAGCTTGCTCAAAAACAGTTCCTCCGCGTTGACCCGGACGAAGTTGATGTCCCACTTTCTGAAGGCCTCCTCTACCTCGTCTCCCTCGTTGAGACGCATGAGGCCGTGGTCCACAAATACGCAGGTCAGCTGATTGCCTACGGCCTCCGCTATCAGCGCCGCCGCCACGGAGGAATCCACACCGCCGGAGAGGGCCAGCAGCACCTTGCCGTCCCCCACCTTTTCCCGGATCTGACGGATGGCAACATCCTTATAATCCCCCATGGTCCACTGCCCCTTTGCGCCGCAGACCTCATAGAGGAAGTTGCGGAGCATGGCGGTGCCGTAGGCGGTGTGATTCACCTCCGGGTGGAACTGGACGCCATAAAAGCCCCGGCGCTCGTCACAGATGGCTACATTGGGACAGGCGTCGGAATGGGCCACCAGTTCAAAGCCCTCCGGCACCTTCTCCATATAGTCGCCGTGGCTCATCCAGGTAACACTCTCGGCAGGCAGGCCCTTGAACAGCTTGCAGTCGGTGCGGAAATAGGTCTCCGTCTTGCCGTACTCCCGGGCGGAATCCGCCGTAGCCGCCGTCACCCGGCCGCCCAGATTGTGGGCGATGAGCTGACAGCCGTAGCAGATGCCCAGAATGGGGATCCCCAGCTTGAAGATCTCCGGGTCCGCCTGCGGGGACGCGGGATCGTACACACTGTTGGGCCCACCGGTAAAGATAATGCCGATGGGGGCCATCGCCTTGATCTCCGCCACCGGGGTGGTATAGGGCCTGACCTCGCAGTATACGCTGCATTCCCGGACCCGCCGGGCGATAAGCTGATTATACTGACCTCCGAAATCGAGAACTAAAACGGTTTGTGATGCCATAGGGACCTCCTGAAAAATAAATTCAGATATTGCGCCTTTATGTGTTTTCGCGCTCCAGCGCCGCCTGGACAAAGCCCTTGAACAGCGGATGGGCATGGTTGGGGCGGGACTTGAATTCCGGGTGATACTGAACGCCCACAAAGAACGGCTGATCCGTCAGCTCCACCGTCTCCACCAGCCGCCCATCGGGGGACAGCCCGGAGAGGACCAGTCCCGCGGAGGTGAGGGCCTCCCGGTAGTCGTTGTTGAATTCGTAGCGGTGGCGGTGACGCTCGGAGATCTCCAGCATGCCGTAGCACCGCTCCATGGTGGTGCCGGGCCGGATCACACAGGGATAGGCCCCCAGCCGCAGCGTGCCGCCCTTGTCGATCTCGTCGCTCTGTCCCGGCATGAAGTCGATGACCTTGTTTTCGCACAGTTCATTGAACTCGCCGGAATCCGCGTCGGCGATCCCAGCGGCGTGGCGTGCATATTCGATCACAGCGATCTGCATTCCCAGGCAGATGCCGAAATAGGGTACCCGATGCTCCCGGGCGTATTTCGCCGTCAGGATCATGCCGTTGATCCCCCGCTGGCCGAAGCCGCCGGGGACGATGATGCCGTCCAACGCGCCCAAAACCGCCTCCGCATCGCTTTCCGTAATGGTCTCGGAGTCGATCCAGCGGATGTCCACCTCAGCCCCCAGAGCATAGCCCGCATGGCGCAGTGCCTCTGCCACGGAGAGATAGGCGTCATGAAGATGAACGTATTTGCCCACCAGACCGATGGTCACACGTCTGTCCGCATGTTTGATCCGCTCCACCATGTGTTCCCACTCTGTCAGCTCCGGGGCCGGGGCGTCGATGCCCAACTCCCGGCATACCACAGAGGAAAAGTGGGACTGCTCCAGCATCAGCGGCGCCTCATACAGACAGGGCAGCGTGATGTTCTCAATGACGCAGTCGGGCTTTACATTGCAGAACATGGAGATTTTCTGGAAAATAGAAGGCTCCAGCGGCTCGTCGCACCGGAGGACGATGAGGTTGGGATTGATCCCCATGCCCTGAAGCTCCTTGACGGAATGCTGGGTGGGCTTGGACTTGTGCTCATCGGAGCCCCGGAGGAAGGGCACCAACGTCACATGGATAAAGAGGCTGTTCTCCCGGCCCACCTCCAGAGAGATCTGCCGGACGGCCTCCAGAAAGGGCTGGGACTCAATATCGCCGATGGTGCCGCCGATCTCGGTGATGACCACGTCGGCGTCCGTCTGCTTA
>DXUR01000056.1 GCA_019417795.1 Clostridiales bacterium
GATCATTTTGCCAACTCCATAAACGCGGGCTTATATTTCTTTAAAATTCTTGCCGTCACAAAGTCGATCTTCTCGTCATCTGTCATGTCGATCAAGGGCGAATTGTCCAAATCGACCAACATATATTTGGGGCGGTTATTTTTGAAAATCACAGCCTGCCCATTTGCTTCGGCGATGCGCGTCACGCGGGAAAAATTCTGATTGGCCTCCGTCACGGAAACGATCGTGTTCGTATCAATGGTCATGGGAACACCTCCTACACCTATTATACACAATAATAGGTGAAAATCAACCTATATTATTGAGCTCAGGTAGTTCTCCGCTGCAAGCAGGCGGATGAGCAGCGGAGAAAACGCGATGATACCGCCCGCGCAGAGGTAGATTGCGCACGGAGGTTCATGCTTCGTTCGTCTCTGAAAAGGTGAAGAAAATGCCTGCTGTCAAGAATGGTTTCAAAATTGAGATTCAATGTGCCGACATCGTGATCGTGGAGATACAGCCCTATTACTTTGCTTTTTAGCTTTCTGTTTGGAATTGCTTTTCAGCCTTCTGCCTGATATAATAATGGTAGCATAACGCGAGAAGCTTATCGATAGGACCGGGTGTATTTATGTGAACGCCAAGACCTGATCGGACAAAGAAAGGGTGGGGAGAATGTTATGTCAGAGATAATGTGGCACATCTGCATTTCGAGCATCTACACCCGTGACCGAGTTAGAATGCTTTCTACGATGGGAACGCTTTAATTGCAATCATGGTCGGAATTCATTGATACTGTTATCTTTTTGAGCTTTGCTTATGGCTGGATACAAATGTTAAGGGAGATATTGATATGGCATTTTTAAATGAAAACGAATGGATACGCCTCAATGAGATCGCATACAATATTTCATTTATCTATACAGTAGAGGAAATGCAGCATGAAATTCTGAACCGATGGCTTCCTTTTTTGATTTCGTATGATAGCGCAATTTTTGCCCGAATCTCTATTGCGGAGAATGGATCCTATCAGTTTCAGGCCCCAGCGGCTTTTCATCTGCCTCAGCAGGCTGTCGATGTCTGGATGCAGGAAAGCCTGAATTCAGATGCTTTTCGCTGGGCGCTGTATACCTGTAAAGGCGGTGCTTTTCGGGAATCTATGGCATCTTCGGATGAACAGGTGAATAGCAGCGGAATCTACCGGAACTTCTATCTGCCCAATCGCTTGGCATATTCCGTCGGCCTTTCCATCTCCTTTCGAGAAGAACCGGTCGGCTTATTGAAATTGTACCGGCAAGCTGATAAGCCTCCGTTTAGCGAACGGGATATGTTTGTATTGGAGCAGTTGCACAAGCACTTTGCATACCGTTTAGTATATGAAGCAAAAAAGGGAGACACCCGCTATTTTTACGCAAAAGGATATCATGAAAAGTTGTGCAGCCAGTACGGCTTGACCAGTCGAGAAGGGGAAATGTTAGATTTGGCCGTACACGGGCTGTCCAATGAAGATATCGCTCAAAAAATGAATATCAGTATCCATACGGTAAAAAAACATTTCCACAGCATATATACCAAAATGAATGTGCGTAACCGGGTACAGATGATCCAGAGTCTTCCTGTATCAACCAACAAGATCGATTTTGATGCGCTATAAATAAAACTCGGGAAAAATGTACCGCCTGCATTGGCTAAACTGCATTATCCTTTGGTAGTATATAAAGATTCGTTGGTCTTACATCGGGACACAGAAGGCTTGCCTGAATAATATACAGACTACATAAAATGGAACTGGCGCTGAATTTTAACGCCGGTTCCATTTTGCTATATTTGGGGTACAAAAGTTAGGGGATGCATATGAAACGAAGCGATATTTGGTGGGCAGTTGCTTATGGGTTGTTGGCTGTGTTTACGGTACTCTTTTGCGTCACAGGAGGCTTTGCCAAGGTCAATATAGCGTATCCTTATCTGGCAGGTTTTGCGCAATTCGCTGTCTATGCTACGGCGGGTGAGTTGCTCTCCGGACGTATGTTGGAGGGAACTTGGCAGATCAACCGGGCGACTTGGTTCAAAAGCCTGAGTTGGGGAATAGGAGGCGTCCTTGTCACGCTGGCCTTTACCGTGTTCAGCCAAGGTACCCGGCAAGCCATGGCAGCAGGTCTTCTTCCGGGATATGGAAATGCTCTGGCACAGGCCTTTTTTACCAGCTTTACCAATAATCTGTTTTTTGCTCCTATTCATTCCGCTCTGATGCGAGTATGTGGAAATTATGCTGAAATCCGCTTTTTGGCGGGGCAGCATATCACTCCACGCCAAGCGGTGGACTCTGTAGATTGGGGAGAATTGATCGATTTTACTCTGTTTAAAACGATTCCTCTCTTTTGGATCCCCGTCAATACCGTGGGATTTCTTCTTCCGCAAGAATATCGTATCGTATTTGCAGCGGTGCTTTCCTTGGCATTTGGAATATTGATGACTGTTCTCAAATTAAGGGAACGGAAGAATCGGAGTAGAAAGGAGTCACCTATATGATTCAAATTTCAGATAACACTCAGCAGATCCAACCCTCCAAGATTCGAAAAATGTTCAATAAGGCACTGGAGTATGATCATGTAATTAGTTTTACACTGGGAGAGCCGGATTTTACTGCCTCGTCGAACGTAGTGGAGGCTGGGTGCAGGGCCATTCGGGAAGGAAAGACCAAGTATTCAGAAAATGCAGGGCTGCTGGCTCTGCGCCAGGCGATTGCAGAGTATCTCCATCGCACAGAGGGACTCTCTTACGATCCTGCAAGCCAAATTGTGGTGACGCCTGGAGCCATGGGAGCCTTGTTTTTGGCGCTGAAAGTGCTGCTGAATCCTGGGGATGAGGTTATCGTCAACGAACCCTGCTGGACTAATTATATCCAACAGATTCGGATGTGCGGCGGCGTGCCGGTGTCGGTGAAAACCAATGCACAACGGGGATTTGATTTGGATGTATCCGCTATTGCCGAAGCTGTTACCGATAAGACAAAGGCCATTATTCTAAACAGCCCGTGCAACCCCACAGGAGCTGTAGCCAGCACTGAAACGCTGCTCCAACTGGCCGAATTGGCCCAGAAGCAGGACTTGGTGATCTTGGCTGATGAGGTGTATAAGCACATCCTCTTTGATGGAAGGACTTATACAAGCTTTGCTGCTCTGCCTGGAATGAAAGAACGGACCCTGGTTATTGACAGCCTTTCCAAAACCTATGCGATGACCGGTTGGCGTATCGGTTATGCTGCCGGACCGGAAAATGTGATCCGGAATATGGTCAAGCTGCAGGAAAATGTCAGTGCTTGTGCGGCCACTCCATGTCAGGTCGCGGCTATTGAAGCTTTGGAAGGTCCACAAGACCACTTGAAGTATATGGTGGAGCAGTACCGCCTGCGCCGGGACTATGTGATGAGGCGGATATCTGAGATCCCTGGTTTGTCCTGCCATGCTCCGGCTGGGACTTTCTACGCATTTATTGACATCAGTCAACTGGGTATGCCTTGTGAAGAGTTTGCCATGAAGCTGCTGGAGGAACGACAGGTGGTAGTGGTACCCGGTACGGCCTTTGGCGAATTTGGCGAGGGATATATCCGTCTGTCCTATGCGACATCCATGCAGTGCCTGGAGCAGGGACTGCAGGAACTGGAGGAGTTTGTCAGATCCCATGAGACTGAGGGGGACCCCGCATGAGTATGATCAACGGCGCCCGCTTATATGATCATTTGACCCGACTTGGGCGAATCGGTTTTGTGCCGAAAGAAGGAACCACACGATTGCCGTATACCCCTGCCTATGACGAAGGACGAATCTATGTTCAACAGTGCATGGAACAGGCAGGACTTCAAACATCCGTCGATCCTGTAGGGAATCTGATCGGTACGCTTCCTGGCCAAGGAAAGACCATTTGCATTGGATCCCACATCGATACGGTGCCGGGGGGCGGGATTTACGACGGAACCTATGGTGTGTTGTCCGGAATCGAGTGTGTGCAGCGCCTTAAGGAGTTGGGATATCAAAATCGGCATCCCATCCAGGTGATTGCATTTACCGAGGAGGAGGGCAATGTCATTGGCGGAACTTTTGGAAGTAAGGCATTTACTGGCGGAGAGATTGACGAAGCTATGCGGCCAAATCTGGCCCTCCACGGACTTACAATGGAGCAGGTCGGCGCCTGCCGAAGAGATCTGACCCAATATCAGTGTTACTTGGAGTTACATATTGAACAGGGCGGGGTATTAGAAGCTGAAAGGATGCAAATAGGCGTAGTTGATGGTATTGTGGGCATCGTGCGCTATCGCATGACGGTTTCCGGCTGTGCCAATCATGCAGGCAGCACACCCATGCATCTGCGGGATGACGCGCTGGTGAAAGCCTGCCGGATCATTACCCAGCTTATGGAACGGACTGAGGCCGCTTCGCCGGATATGGTCTGCACTGTAGGAACCCTTCAGGTGTTCCCAGGAGCGGTCAATGTGATTCCGGGCAAGGTGGAGTTTATTGTGGAACTGCGCAACCCAACGATGGAGCCCATGGATCAGGTCATTGACTCCGTGCTGAAAGAGCACCCAGAGCTGGTAGGCGAAGAATATATTCGCCAGTCGCCTACCCAGTGCAGTTCTAAGCTGATAAAGCTGAGCGAGACACTGTGCCGCAACCGCGGTATCCGTTTTCGCAGAATGTTCAGCGGTGCAGGACACGATCTGATGAATTGGGGAAAAGCGGTGCCCTCCATGCTTCTGTTCATTCCCAGCAAAGACGGGATTAGCCACTCTATCCGAGAATACAGCGCTCCTGAGGACTTGTACCAGGGAGCTGAGCTGCTGATGGAGATGGTTCAGGCTTTGGACCAAGAGGAGGGAGAATTGTGAAGATCAAAATCATCAATCCCAATACGACGCAATCCATGACTGAAAGTATAGAAAATTTAGCACGTCGAGTGGCACGCAGCGACACTCAGGTTTGGGCGGTTACTCCGGCATCCGGGCCGGACAGCATCGAATGTTATGTGGATGAGTATTTGGCTGTTCCGGGGGTCCTGAAAGAAGTGATCCGGGGAGACCGAGAGGAAGGCGCCGATGCATTTATCATCGCCTGCTTTGGTGACCCTGGGCTTCAGGCAGCCAGAGAGGTCACCTCCAAGCCTGTGCTGGGTATCTGCGAGTCGGCCATTGCTGCTGCCAAATTTATAGCGCCGTACTTTTCTATCGTATCGGTGTTGGATCGCTCTCGCAAGGTTACAGAGGATGTGGTGTCCAACTATGGAGCGGAAAAGTTTTGCCGCTCTATCCGATCCACAGGCTTGAGCGTGCTGGAATTTGGCAGGGACCCCAAGAAGGGATTGGAAGCGTTAGCCTATCAGGGAAAGTTAGCCGTGCAGCAGGACGGCGCCGAATGTATTTTGCTGGGGTGCGCTGGTTTCGTGGACTTTGTTGAGGACCTGTCCGCCCAGTTGGGCGTTCCCGTGTTGGATGGGGTAATGCCAGCAGTTAAATTTGCGGAAGCCATGGTAGATATGGGGCTGCGTACCAGCAAGGTGTCTACTTGGGGCTTCCCAGAGCAGAAGAATATCGTAGGCTTTCCCATGTTTACCAAACAAGAATTGATATTTTAGGAGATGACAGTATGCGTACCTTGATCAAAGGAGGCACAATTGTAACTGCAGAACAAGAGTATGTGGGGGATATCCTGGTGGATGGCGATGTGATCCGCGCAATGGGGACACATTTGGACGAAGCTGCAGATCTTGTGATAGACGCCAAAGGTAAATATGTGTTTCCGGGAGGCGTAGACCAGCACACTCACTTTTCCGCCCTGTGCAATGTCGGCAACCGTGACACCGCCGGATATGAGACGACCGACTCTGCTATTGTAGGCGGCACGACCACCATTGTGGACTTTGCTCCGCAGGATCCGGATCGCGGACTGCTGGATTCCATTGATTATCGAATCAATGTGCGGGCGAAGGATAAGTCTTGTGTGGATTTTGCACTGCATTCCATGGTGACATATATTATGGACAGTATCTTTGATGAGATCGAAGAATTTCCTCGGAGAGGCATTTCCAGCATCAAGATTTTTATGGCCTACAACGGCTCTCCGCTTCATGTAGATGACGGTACTTTCTTCCGTATTCTGGAGAAGAGCCGACAGGTTGGCGCTACGGTATTTGTGCACGCAGAGAATGGAGAGATCCTGAATTTCCTCCGCAGCGAGTGTGTAAAGAAGGGCCAACTGACGCCGCATTACCATTATGTTTCCCGTCCGCCTTTTACTGAGGCGGAGGCGGTGCGCCGGGCTATTTATCTGGCTGGTCAGACCGATACGCCTCTTTATATTGCTCATATGACCTGTCGGGAGGCCATTGCCGAATTACAGAAGGCCAAGGGAACTGGCCAGCGGGTTTCCGGCGAGACTTGCACTCACTATCTGACCACCACTAAGGAAGTTCTGGATAATCCGGATTTCAATGAAGCGGCTAAGTTCGTTTGCTCCCCCGCTTTGCGGGATCGTGAGGACTGCGAGGCTCTTTGGCAGGCATTATCCGACGGACTGCTGACGGCGGTCTCATCCGACCACTGCGGTATAGATGTGGCAGAGCTCAAGCAGGCCGGCAGGAATGATTTTACTCAGATTCCAAACGGTTCCCCCGGCGCCGGCGATCGACTGCATATGGTGTGGACCGAAGGTGTATGCACGGGAAAGCTGACCCGCCAGAAATTTGTAGATGTTATTGCCACTCAGCCGGCAAAAATCAACGGTATCTATCCGAGAAAGGGAACGCTGGCGGTAGGTTCTGACGCAGATGTTGTCATTTTCGATCCCAATTATGAGGGGACAGTTCATCTGGCAGATAACCCTAACGGCGTGGACTACAACCTCTATGAGGGCCGTCGTCAGTCTGGTCGGGTGGAGACGGTTCTGCTGCGAGGCCAGATTGTAGTGGAGAACGCCAAGTTCGTGGGCCGCTACGGCCAGGGAAAGTTCATCCCTGCAAATATGTACGCATCCGGTTACGAAAACCGAAATTAACCAAGTGTGATCCGTAGTTACTCGCGCTGCCAAAAGCGGAGATGTTGGGAGCGGTGGGAGGCTGGAAACAGGAGTGAGCAAAACTTTTGATCTGTTAAATCCTAAATATACGGTATATCGTATGATCAGTCTCGTTCAAAGCTGATATGCCGTGTCTTGATTTTGCAAGACTTACGTTTTGCGCATCCCTGGACCGAGGAAGTGAGGAGGTGTGATTTGCAGATTCGGATAGGGCCTGTAGTTGCGGAAGCAGAGATTCCATGAAAAAAACCACAGATAATTTATAACAGGAGGCTTGTTATATGGATACTACATATGGAGTGTTGTGTCTCATTCCCCCCATCGTGGCAATCGGATTGGCCCTGTGGACCAAACAGACGATTTTCTCTTTATTCATCGCGGTTTGGTTGGGGTCCACAATGATGAACGGCTTTAACCCTTTGGTTGGTTTTGTCAAAATTATCTCGGACTATATGATCCCCTCTCTCAGCGGAAATGCATCTTTGATTATTTTGGTTACACTCTCTGGCGGTATGATCGCCATGCTCCGTACCACTGGTGCTGCAGAGGCCTTTGCTACCAGGGTGACAAAGGTTATCAATACTGCCAAGAAGGGGCAGATAGTTACTTGCCTAAGCGCCTTCATTTTCAGCTATACGGAGCCCTGCCTCATGCTTGGTACTATCATGCGGCCCGTTACTGACATGGTGCGCATCTCTCGGGCAAAATTGGCTTATATCTTGGATTCCATGGGATGCAATTTAGCTGCGCTTTCTCCCATTAGCAGCTATGGTCCCTTTATCACGGGACTGATTGCCGCAGAGCTGTTGGCAAGCGGCGTTGAGGGCAACGCATGGGGCATCTGGTTGAATATGCTTCCGTTCAATCTGTATGGCGTATTTGCCATGGTTTCTGTTTTGGTCGTTGCTGCTTTCGGCTTGAACTTTGGCCCTATGTACAAGGAAGAAAAGCGGGCCAGAGAGACCGGAAAGCTGCTGGACGACGGGGTTCAGCCCTTGGTTCCAGAGGTGAAAAATGAACTGCCCGCAGATTATAAGCTTACTATGTGGAACTTTATTATCCCTATTGTTTGCCTGTTTGGTTCTCTCTTTGCCACCATTTTCTGGTCCGGCGATCTGGTTAACAACGGGTTGGTGGGATGCTTCCGCAATGCCAACATTACACTTGCTATTTGCATCGCCTTTATGGGTGGCGCGCTGGGTGCGGGCATCATGGGTGTAAGCACCAAGCTCTTCAGCGTGACCAAGGCGTTCGATACCTTTGTCAACGGTATGGCCGAACTGATCTCGGTTCCCTTTATTCTGGTGTGCGCATGGTCCTTGGGCTCTATCGTCAAGGGTATGGGGACCAGCGAGTTTCTGATCCATATTGTGGAGCATTACCTGACTCCCGGCATGGTTCCGGCTTTGGTATTCCTGTTTGGCGCACTCATTTCGTTTTCGACCGGTTCCTCTTGGGGCGTGTGGTCTATTATGATGCCCATTGCTTTCCCGATGGCCGTCGCCTTTGATATTTCCATTCCGTTTGTTGTTGGCGCCGTGATTGGCGGTGGCCTGTTCGGCGACCAGTGCTCCCCCATCTCCGATACGACTGTGCTCTCTTCTACCGGTGCTTCCTGCAACCATATCGTCCATGTTATGACGCAGATCCCCTACGGAATTACGGTTGGTATTTCGGCTTTCGTGGGATTCCTTTTTGGCGGACTGACCGGACAGTATGTCTTGAGTATTGCGGTTACTGCTGCTATTCTGACAGTGAGCCTGATTACTCTGACTCAGCTTACCAAACGGCGTTACCCTGAGAAGGTACACTAACTGCTTTGCCGTTGGAATAGGAGACATTTATGAAAAAGATTGATACCATTGTGGTGGCCCCGCATTTCTATACGATGGAGGGAGCCGGCGTGGGCTATCATAGTGATGCCGCTATGGCTGTAGACGGAGGCAAAATCTTGAAGGTGGGCAACCGACCTGAGATTTTAGCGGAATATACAGCTGAGGAAATGATCACCTTGGATCATCATATGGTGCTGCCTGGTTTTATCGACGGCCATATGCATACTGCATGCAATATTATGCGCGGATTGGCCCAAGACACCAACAGTTGGATGATGTTCGGCCTCCAGCCCTTTGACAACGCGGTTAATGACGAGGAACGGGATGTGGGCAGCCGAGTGGCCATTCTGGAGGCCGTCCGGGCAGGCACTACCACACTGGGCGACTATGAATCCAAAATGGAAAATGTGTGTGCTTTCATCGATAAGGTGGGCGCCCGAGGGAATATTGCACAGACGATTCGAGCGGCTAAACGACGGGTTTATCAACCGGGCGAACTCTATGAGTTTGATGATGCCATGGGAGAGGAAAGCCTGAATCGAAACATTGATCTGTATAATAAATGGAACAACAAGGCAGGGGGACGGATTAAGATCCTGTTTGGTCCGCAAGGCGCTGACTTTGTCAGCCCGGAGATGCTGTTGCGTATCCAAAAGGCGGTCAAGGAGCGGGGTACCAAAATCCATATGCATGTGCAGCAAGGAGATCGAGAGACCTATCAGATCGTCCAGCGCTATGGCAAGCGTCCTACAGCTTTTCTGGATGAGTTGGGCTATCTGGATGAATCTCTTATTGCAGTCCATCTTACTGACTGCACAGATGAGGAAGCTGCCCTTATTGCCAAACGAGGTGCCTCAATGATCGTTAATCCGGGTTCGATCGGCATCATTGATGGCATTGTCTGCCCAAGTGTTGTTTTCCAGCAGGCGGGCGGTGTGGTGGCATTGGGTTCCGATCAGGCTCCGGGCAACAACTGCCATAATATCATCAATGAGATGAAAAATGTTTGCCTCTTCAACAAGATCAAGTATCAGAATCCGGAAGTTATGCCCGCCTGGAAAGCCCTGCGTATGGCCACCATTGAGGGTGCCCAAGCGATTGGCTTGGGCGATACCGTAGGCTCTCTTGAGCCTGGAAAATGCGCGGACTATATTGCTATAGATCTCAGTTGTCCCTCCATGTTACCGGTGTACACCTACCCAATGCGCAACATGGTACCTAATCTGGTTTACAGTGCCAGGGGATCCGAGGTTTCGCTGGTTGCAGTGGACGGCAAGGTCATAATGCGAGACGGCGCGTTTACCTATGTAGATGAAAAAGAGTACTTGAATGAGATATCTAAGTACCCAGATGACATCGGTCGGCGTGCAGCAGATGAGTTCTTCTCCATTGATGGGACCAATGCTCATTTTATGCGTGAGGATAAGCTGTAAGCGCCTGTTTTGGGGCCTGAGGAAGATCTCCTCAGGCCCTTTTTATCAAGGTAGAAAGCTGTATAGCGGTCGGATATTGCGCGGTTGAATGGTCGTAACCCTCCTTTATTACTGATATACTATATATAGCACAATATAACAGGAAAATCGACACTATTTCATTCTAAGAATAATCAATAAAGAAGAAATAAACAAACCCCTCTGAAATCGTTGATTTCAGAGGGGTTTGGAGTGTGTTGACAAAAAAGATGCAAATACTATTTGATCTGTCGCATTGCTTAACTATTTAACAAGGGCTCCGCCTCATGACTTTGAATATACTTTTTGTAGTCTATATCAGTAATTAGCGACAAATGCTCTTCGTGAAGAATGCTTAATAGGTTTGATGAACCACTGCGTATATGCTCTAAATCGTGTTTATCTATGACCAGAATATTCTTTTTTTCTGCTAAAGCTAATTTTTTGATTAGTCCGGAACCGTAGCTCCAACTTTGGCCACTAACGCCTTCCCACGATACCATTATACCCGTACTTGTCCTAGTTGTAGAAAGAAGTGACGCAAATTTTCCGATATATGTAACTCCTATGCTTTTCTTATAGTTCTTACATTCACACAAAATTAATTCGCCCAAAAAGGGATATGCCGAATTCAACCCCAATAGGCGTGCCTTTTCTGACCAATCGATTAAAATGTCAATTTCGTTTGTGCTAGTGCGACAATTTCTTCGAACACAAAATAAATCATTGTTAAATAAACTCGACGCGAGTTTTTCTAACAATTCTCCTTTCTTTTGATTATCAGTTACTCCGGCAATCAAGAGATCATAATAACAATTGAACGCTTCCTGGGCCTTAGCTGACAGTCCCAGTATGGAAGAACCATATGATTACTTCCTATTAGGAACACTGTAAATACAAGGCTTTTCGGAGCCTACAAACCAGAAAAAATAATATTTGATCTATCACATTACGCAAAAAGCCGTCCGGCATGAAAAACGGGCGGCTTTTTTGCGTGGATAGACGGAAAGGAGGCGCAAAAATAACTACAAAATTTTAGCGTTCAAATTTGTGCAACTTTAACGAAAAGGAGGATCGTAAATGGCCGATGAAAAATTGAATACTGGCCCTGCGGAGAATATTTCCCCGGAGGCCGCCGAGCCTATCACCACACCCGAACAGGCCGCAGCGTCTGAGCCCCAGCAGGAACAGACCGGGCCTGCCATACCTGAGTCCGGCGATGTGGTTGTGTCCTTTGACAAAATCAATGAACTTATGGCGGAAAAGAGGCAGAACGCCCGCGCCGAAGTCGAAAAGGCGGAAACCCCCGAAACGCCAGAGGCGGCAGCCCCCGGAGAAACACCGCAGCCCGCCAATACGGAGGAACCGAAAAAGCCGCGCCGTGGCCGTCCGCCGAAAGCGGAAAAGGCTGCGACTGAAAATCAGAAAGCGGAGAAATCGGCTGGGGCCCGCAAGGGCCGCCCACCCAAGGCGGATAAGGCGGCCCCTGACAAGCCCAAGCCGTCCAAACGAGACAAAGTGTCCCGAAGTGACGGAAAGGCCCCGGATGCCAAGGAGCCCATTAAGCCCGTACAGGATACGGCACCGAAGGAAGCTGCTGTGGAACAGACGGCTCCCGCGCCGACCACACCTCCACGCCCGGTTGAGGAAGGCAAGCTGGTTTATCTGAAACTTTCCGAGGTTCATCCATTTCACACATTTCGTCCGCACCCCTTTAAGGTACGGGACGATGCGAAGATGCAGGAAATCGTTGCTT
>DXUR01000560.1:0-414 GCA_019417795.1 Clostridiales bacterium
CATCTCGGCTAATCAGAAAATAAGTTATCAGCGAAGAATGGAAAGAGGGGAATTTATCACCTGCTCGGCACCTTACGGCTATCGGATCATAGACAAGAAAAACCTTGAAATCATCCCGGAGGAAGCGACCACGGTACAATGGATATTCGATGCCTATTTGAATGGCCGCAGTGCGGAATGGATTGCAGACCAACTCACAAGAAGGGGCATTGAAAATACCAACACACGCAAACCGTGGACTGCTTATGGAATCCGGTACATTTTACGCAATGAAAAATATATCGGGGACGCACTGGGGCAAAAGAAATTCACAAAAGGTTTTCCCTTTTTTAGAAAACGCAACCACGGAGAGCAAGAGCAGTATTACGTAGAAAATACACATTTGCCCATCATCGAGCGTGAGCGGTTTGAAAA
>DXUR01000560.1:424-2988 GCA_019417795.1 Clostridiales bacterium
AAAAGTGCAGAATCTTCTGCAGCAGAAAGCGAAAAGGAAGAAACCAACGAGAAGTCAATATCCACTTACCAGAAAAATAATTTGTGAGAAATGCGGGACGCCATTTATCCGGCGAGAAACTGCGAAAGGCTTGGTGACATGGGCCTGCCGAACCCATGATCGGAATGCCGCGGACTGCCCCGTGGGGCGTATCCCAGAAACGGAGATCCATGCGGCATTTATCCGGATGTATCGGAAACTCAAAGAGAACGCGGATATGATCCTGAATCCAGCTATGGATCAGCTGAACGCCTTGGAAACCATCCTGCGGCAGAATAATCCCAAAATGCTGATGATTAACAAGGCGATTGCGGAAGCAACGGAAGAAAGCCATAAAATCAGCACCCTGCGGGCTAACGGCTTGCTGGATGCCGATGCCTGCGCCGTCCGCATGAATGCCATCAGCGCCAAACTGACTCAGCTCCGGGGAGAACGCCGCCGGTTGTCGGAAAACGAGGCTTTGGATGAAACCATGGATGCCATTCGCAAGATGACAGCTGTCATAAAGAATGGGCCGGAACAGATGAACATCTTCGATGAGGACTTGTTCGACAGCTTGGTGGAGAAGGTCATCGCGGAATCCCAGACACGCATCCGCTTCCGGCTTTGTGGTGGTTTAGAACTGGCAGAACAATTGGAGGTGGCGGCAAGATGATCAACCGAAAAATTTTATATGGGTACAGAATTCGAAACGGTATATTGGAAATCGTACCGGAAGAACAACAGACGGTGAACCGAATTTTTACCCTCTATAATGCCGGGGCTTCCTACCAGGGCATTTCCGATGCATTGAATCAAGGAAATATCCCATACAGTCAGGAAGTTCCTCTTTGGAATAAGCATAAAGTGAAGCGTCTCTTAGAAAATCCACGCTACACTGGCCAGGATGACTATCCGGCCATTGTGGACATGGAGGTTTTTCGGGCAGGGCGGCAGAGGACAGCCGAGAAAAATGAAAAGCGCCGCCCACATGGAGAGAAATCTCCCATCACATATCTGACACCGTATTTCCAGTGCACCTGCGGCGGAAAGCTTATCCGCATTGGCGGTAAATGGTTGGATAGCGACCTGTACCAACAGGGGCTTCAAGTACACACCGGCACGGGAAATGCGAGTGGACTTGACCTTTTTGGAGCTTTGGTCGTTGCGAGGGCAGCAGCCCGCCCATGAAACCAGATGCTTTGCGGAAGGAAACACCGACATATCGGCACCGATTTCCGAGATCAGTGCGATGGCGGTCATAATGTTTCCGGAAAAGCCGGGGACAGTCTGAAGCAGTTCCAACTGATAGGGGTACTGCTGAACCAGACAAAGAATTTCCTTTTCTACATTGGTTTTGTGGACTTCCAGCTCATCCAGGTGCTGCAAACATTCTCTGAGCTTTACGGCTTGTTGGTGGGAGATAGTGCCATCAATAACGGCCTGAATTTCCTCAACAGGGTGCTTGCAACGTCTGTCGATGAACGGGGCAACCTGAAAGGTCTCACCGGGATGCTCTAAAATGTAGCGGATAACGGAACGTGAGGATTTCCCAAACACGTCAGAAAACACATCATCCAGCTTCAACTTGGAAACGGTGAGACAATTTAATGCCCGGTTCTTTTCACTGGTCATTATATTAGTGAGCTTGGAACGATAGCGCATCAGGTCGCGCAACTGGCGAATGTCCGGCGGAGGGATAAAACTTGGGTTGACCATATCGCACATATACAGGTCACAAATCCACTTGGCATCCTTATGGTCGGTTTTGTTGCCCTTTTGGGGTTTCGTGTATTTTGGATAGGCCAAAGTTACCCAGCAGGTTTTCTCAAGGATATTAAACACCGGTATCCAAAACTTACCGGTGGATTCCATACAAACATCGTTACAGTCGTATTTGGCAAGCCAGTCAGCCAGTTTCTGCAAGCCTTTTGTAAAGGAGGAAAAGCGAGCCTGCTTATACTCTGTACGTCCATTTGTGTCAGTAATTCCCATACAGGCGTAAATCCAAGTCTTGTGAACATCCAGTCCACAGCAGTTTTTGCGGAAAATCTTAAATGCCACATATACCTCCCAAGATAGATTGGAAAGATTCGGCAGTGACTGGTCATCCGGCAAAATCGAGTCGATTTGAAAGAGATAAGTTTACGGGCTACTTGTTTGCGCCATTCGTTGATGCCTTAACGGATGACCGACGCCATATAGAAATGCGGGGTTGCCGCTATACAGCCCCACCACTCACCTCCACGGGTTCTGTAGTGTACCGAACGCTCCGTGGATATT
Source organism: Clostridiales bacterium (assembly GCA_019417795.1). The sequence continues at coordinate 2,726 of DXUR01000560.1, forward strand.
GTAACAAATTTTGCAAATGTACGAAAGGCCGCAGGTTTCATAACCACGTCGGTGCCTTTCGCAGAAAGGCGGATTATACACAAATGAAGCGCGGGATGAAAAGCTGTTGCCCGCTCGTCTCGGATGAATGTTGCTTCTATGATGCGACTTAATGGATGTTGTCTCTAGAATTGTTTTCAGTAACCGTGCCCCGGAGCGCCGATCCAAATCTGCTGAAAAAAACAGCGCCACTCAGACGAAAAACCGTCCGAGTGGTGCTGCTA
>DXUR01000561.1 GCA_019417795.1 Clostridiales bacterium
GAGAAGGACATCCTCAAGCTGGTCAATACGATCATCGTCAACACGAAGGGAGATGGCGATAAGTCCGGCGAAGATTTTTGGGTGAAGGCGGAGAAGCTGTACTACACAGCCCTCATCGGTTACATCTGGTACGAGGCACCCGACCACGAGAAAAACTTTACTACCCTGCTCGAAATGATCAATGCCTCGGAAGCCAGAGAGGACGATGAGACCTTCAAGAATCCCGTGGACAAGATGTTCGACGAGCTGGAAGCCCGTGCCCCGGATCACTTCGCGGTCAAGCAATACCGCAAATACAAGCTGGCTGCTGGAAAAACTGCGAAGTCGATCCTGATTTCCTGCGGTGCAAGACTTGCGCCCTTCGACATTGCAGAGCTGCGGGAGCTGATGAGCTACGATGAGATGGAACTGGACACCATCGGAGACCGGAAGACGGCGCTGTTCGTCATTATTTCCGATACCGATGACACCTTCAATTTCGTAGTGGCAATCATGTATTCCCAGCTCTTCAACCTTCTCTGCGACAAGGCAGATGACGTTTACAACGGACGGCTTCCCGTCCATGTGCGCTGTCTGCTGGACGAGTTTGCGAACATCGGTCAAATCCCGAAGTTTGATAAGCTCATCGCCACCATCCGAAGCCGGGAAATCTCGGCGTCAATCATCTTGCAGTCCCAGTCTCAGCTCAAGACCATCTACAAGGATGCGGCTGACACCATCACAGGTAACTGCGACTGCACACTTTTTCTTGGCGGTAAGGAGAAATCCACGCTCAAGGAAATCAGCGAGGTGTTGGGCAAGGAGACAATCGACCTTTACAACACCTCAGAAACCCGTTCCAACAACAACTCCTACGGCTTGAATTATCAGAAAACCGGCAAAGAACTGATGTCTCAGGATGAGATCGCCGTCATGGACGGAGCCAAGTGTATTTTGCAGCTTCGAGGCGTGAGACCTTTTCTCAGTAACAAATACGACATTACGAAGCATCCAAAATACCGGCAGCTCTCCGACTATAACAAGCGGAACGCCTTTGACATCGAGAAATACCGGCAGCACAAGCTGGTAGTTAAGCCCGATGACACGTTCGACCTCTATGACATGGGCGAGGTCGAAGCAGATTAAAGCCCCGTCGCTGCACTGCGCAGTGGGTAAAGCCTGATGGCTCAACCCAAAGCAGAACAGCGACGGGGCTTCTTTTTTTATGCCCATTTTCAAAAATACACAACCAATCTTTTTCAAATCAAGGAGGAAAATCTATGGCTTTCATCAATCAGGCTGTCACGGTTCTTCAGACGCTCGTTATCGCGCTCGGCGCGGGTCTTGCTGTGTGGGGTGTTGTCAACCTCATGGAAGGCTACGGCAACGACAACCCCGGCGCCAAGTCTCAGGGAATCAAGCAACTCATGGCTGGCGGTGGTGTGGTGCTGATCGGCACGACCCTCATCCCGCTGCTCTCCGGTCTGTTCGGTTAATCCGGCAGCCGCGCAGAAGTAACCATCGGGGCAGGTGCTGGAAAAGGCACTCGCCCTTCACAATTCACCAACGATTTAAGGAGGAAATTCAAGTATGGCATTTATCAATCAGGCAGTTACGGTTCTCCAGACGCTTGTTATCGCCCTCGGTGCGGGTCTTGCTGTGTGGGGTGTTGTCAACCTCATGGAAGGCTACGGCAACGACAACCCCGGCGCTAAGTCTCAGGGCATCAAGCAGCTCATGGCTGGCGGCGGTGTGGTGCTGATCGGCACGACCCTCATCCCCCTGCTCTCCGGTTTGTTCGGCTAATCCACGGCAAGCCCAGCTTAACCGAAGGGTGGTGAAATATTGGGCAGCATTTTAGAAAAGATCGAACAAGCTCTCAAGGATATGCTGATCGGATGGATCGAGAGCAACCTGACCAATATGTTCACCGATGTCAACGAGAAGGTAGGAACGATTGCCGCCGAAGTTGGGCAAACACCGTCCGGCTGGAACGGCGGCGTGTACCAGATGATCCGGGGACTATCCGAAAACGTGATAGTCCCCATCGCTGGTATCATCATCACCTTCGTTTTGTGCTACGAGCTGATTTCCATGATCACCGAGAAAAACAACCTTCACGACATGGACACTTGGATGTTCTTCAAGTGGTTTTTCAAGGCGGCTGTGGCGATCTACCTCGTGACGCATACGTTTGACATCGTGATGGCAGTATTCGACATCGGGCAGAACGTGGTTTCCGGTGCAGCCGGAGTAATCCACGGCAACACGAGCATTGACATTGACGCGACGATTGCGCAGATGCGTACCGGCATGGAGAACATGGGCGTCGGAGAACTGCTCGGACTGTCGATAGAAACGCTCCTGATCAGCCTGTGCCTTAAAATCATGGCGATCCTCATTACGGTCATTCTCTACGGGCGCATGATTGAGATTTACTGCACCGTGAGCATTGCGCCTATTCCCATCGCAACCATGAGCAACCGCGAATGGGGCAGTATCGGCACGAACTATCTAAAAGGCTTGTTCGCTCTGGCATTTCAGGGCTTCCTCATCATGGTCTGTGTCGGCATCTATGCGGTGCTGATCAACGGCATGATTATCGCAGACAACATTCACTCGGCTCTGTTCTCTGTGGCAGCGTACACGGTCATTCTGTGCTTCTCACTGTTCAAGACCGGAAGCCTTGCAAAATCCATCTTCCATGCGCACTAAGGAGGTCGGCAGCATGAAGAAGTACAGCATCATCTACGCCGATCCCCCTTGGGCGTATCGGACTTACTCCAAGAAGGGACAGGGACGGTCGGCAGAAAGCCACTACCCGACAATGTGTATTGAAGACATCAAGGCACTTCCGGTCGGTGAGCTTGCCGCCAAGGACTGCGCTCTGTTCCTCTGGATCACGTTCCCGTGCCTCTGTGAAGCACTCGAAGTGCTGGCGGCATGGGGCTTTTCTTATAAGACCGTGGCTTTTGTATGGGTGAAGCAAAACCGCAAGAACGATGA
>DXUR01000562.1 GCA_019417795.1 Clostridiales bacterium
GGGTGATATCCCGCACCCCCGCCTTCATCAGCAGCTTGCAGATAGAGATGCCCGCAGCACCGGCACCGCTGATGACCGTCCGCACCTGCGGCAGCTCCAGTCCCAGACACTTGGCTCCGTTGATGAGAGCCGCCAGCACCACCACCGCCGTCCCGTGCTGATCGTCGTGGAACACGGGAATGTCCAGTGTTTCGATGAGCCGCTCCTCGATCTCGAAGCACCGGGGCGCCGAAATATCCTCCAGATTGATGCCGCCGAAGCCCGGCGCTATCAGCTGCACCGCCCGCACGATCTCCTCCGGGTCCTTGGTGTTCAGGCAGATGGGGTAGGCATCTACGCCGCCGAAGCGCTTAAAGAGACACGCCTTCCCCTCCATCACCGGCAGGGCCGCCTCCGGGCCGATATCCCCCAGCCCCAGCACCGCCGTTCCGTCGGTAACGATGGCCACAGCATTTCCCTTGCCCGTATATCGGTATACCTGCTCCCGATCCTGTGCGATCTCCAGGCACGGCTCCGCTACCCCCGGCGTATACGCCAGAGACAGATCATGCTTGGTCTCGATGTCCACCTTCAGCGACACCGCCAGCTTCCCCTGATGCACCTCGTGCAGCTGCAGGGCCTCCTCTTTCAACGCACTCATATGGTCTCCTCCTTATGTCGTGATGGTCGTGTGCGGCCCCTTCAAAACGGTGCCGTATCTATGATTTTTATATAGCAACTTCCATGCCACTTTGCTTTCTCTGTCCTCGCCATATAGCAGAAAAGCCGCTAATAGCGGCTTTTCTGCTATATGGCGGCAAGTTTTCCGGCTTTCCCCCTCACCGGTCGTCCCGGACGTCTGTGATCTCCCCCACAAAGACTATGTGCGGCTGCCAGCCGCCCTGAAAGTCCGGGTACACCTGCGGCGCAGCGGCGTAATACGCCTGAATTTCCGGGGCCAGATTATCTCTGGAGAATTGGTGCTGATACAGCTTCTTACAGAGGAAGGTCAGATTCGCCTCCCGGAATGTCACACCCTGTCCCATGGTCACAGGCGTCAGCCCGGCAGCGGCAATCTTATCGCCGTCCCGGCCGGAGTGGGAGCCGATATAGCTCAGCGTTTTTCGACAACTCTCCGGGTAAAAGCTCACCGTGAAAATGTCGCTGTCCCTTAAAAACTCGCTGGTGTAGCGGGCCGGGTGAACGTAGACCGTGACGATGGGGCAGCTATGGCCCGCATGGCCCCAGATGTTTCCCAGACTTCCCCAACTGATGGTGCAGCTGTTGTAATGTGCCATGGAGCCGGCGGTAACGATGGCCCACTGCTTGTCAAACAGCTCAAAAACCTTGTATTCCTTCTCCTTGAATCCCTCCATGGGACACCTCCTAAATCTTCTTGTACTCCGCCCGCAGCGGTCTATTGTGCCTCCACTCCCGCAAGCTTCAGGAATTTCTTGTCGCTCTGGATGCCCTGGGTTAGAAATTTCCCGTCCCGAAACAGGACATAGGTGGTCACCGGCGACGGCACATTCTGCGCCTGCTCCCTGCTGGTGACATGGATGACCTTCAAGGGAATATGATGCGCCTTGGCCGCCTCCACCACTCTCGGCACCCAGTAGCAGGTGAAGGGACACTGATCCGTGTAATAGAGCACGAAGCCGCTCTCTCCCACGCCGGGCTGTCTGGCGCAATCCTTGAATTTCGGCGGCTCTGCACCGGAAACAAGAGGCAGATACAGCAGTTCGATCCCGCACGCAGAGGTATCCGCCGTTGTGAAGCCCTTGTGCGCCAGATACTTCGGGTCGGAGAGAAACTCACGCTTCCGTCCTTGGGCGGACAGGGTACACAGACCCTTTCGCCCCTGCGCCTTGGCATCCCGGATGCACTCCGCCAGTAGGTCATTGGAGTAGCCGTGGCCTTTCATGGAGCCGGAGACCCACAGGCAGTTAATGTAGAGGTATCCCTCCGCCTGAATGGGAACCCATGCGTACTCCGCCGGGATATATTCGATGAAGCACTTGCCCCGCTCCCGCCTCCGGTAAAAGACCAGTCCCTCCGCAAACCGCTGCCTGAGCCATTCCTTCTTGACAAGGCTCTGTTTGCCGGACATGGCGCAGCAGATGTGCTCTCCATCGATGTTGTCCTCGGTGATCCGAATATAGTCCATGGAAGCCCTCCTTTGCCTGCGGAGAATTTTCTCCGTCGCACTTTTTAATAGGGTGCCGGATAGCGGTTTTTCGCTTTTCCGGTGCCACCTTCCGTGGGTCGGAGAGATAGATCTCGTGGTGGAGCCTTGTCTCGCTGAAATTACTGACATAGCCGTTCTCCGCCAGAAATTCGTCAGCGGCACAATTTCAGCGTCATTAATCCCCACGAAAAAGATCACATAAAAAACAAGCTCTTATTCCTCGGATACACCCGTACTACCGTGACGGTCCTACCCCGCCATGAGCTCTGTCCGTAGGCCTTAATGCTCATATGAGCTCTTCTTCCTACCTTTAGGGTATCATAAACCTCTCAGCGGAACAAGAACAAAACAAGAAAAATTTCCCGTCATAGCTGCAAGTTGGCCATCATAGGCAAAGAAAATTCCTGCCGCCTTTCATCGGCAGGAATTTCGTTTCTGGCAGGGGCAGAAAGATTCGAACTCTCGACACGCGGTTTTGGAGACCGCTGCTCTACCAGCTGAGCTATACCCCTGTGTGGTGGGCCTTCGGGGACTCGAACCCGGGACCGGACGGTTATGAGCCGTCTGCTCTAACCAACTGAGCTAAAGGCCCAAGTGATCGGCTCTCTCGGCGGACATCATGTAAAAAGGAAGTGTGCCGCCACCTTACGAGTGGCGGCACACCCTTGGCGCCTTCTGTAGGGCTCGAACCTACAACCCTTCGGTTAACAGCCGAATGCTCTACCATTGAGCTAAGAAGGCGTGTTGGCGCTACCTATCTTTCCGGGCCGTCTCCAGCCAAGTATTGTGGGCAGAAGCGAGCTTAACTTCCGTGTTC